>NZ_JAAKYA010000029.1:131794-141437 GCF_011044775.1 Limisphaera ngatamarikiensis
AGTTGCGGCCGAGTTCGACGTCTTTTTCGTCGAAGAGGACGTCCTGGCCGAGGGGTGCGCTGCGCATGGTGCCGAAGCGGAGGGCATCGGCGCCGTAACGGTCGATGAGGTCGAGCGGGTCGGGCGAGTTGCCGAGGCTCTTGCTCATCTTGCGACCGAGTTTGTCGCGGATGATGCCGGTGAAGTAGACGTTGCGGAAGGGCACGTCGTTCATGAAACGGAGGCCGGCCATGATCATGCGGGCGACCCAGAAGAAGATGATGTCGGGGCCGGTGACGAGGTCGGTGGTGGGGTAGAAGCGGCTGAGGGTGGGGTTTTGACGGTCGAGGTCTGGCTGGCCGGTCCAGCCCATGGTGGCGAAGGGCCAGAGCCAGGAGCTGAACCATGTGTCGAGCACGTCGGGGTCTTGTTCCCATCCGGTGGAGGTGAGTTGTTCCTGAAGGGCGGGGTTGGCGGTGGCCACGATGAGGGTGAGGTTGTCGCGGCGCCAGGCGGTTTCCGGGTCCCGAGCGGGTAGTTGGTTCAGGGCGGCTTCGAGGGTGTGGATGTCCGGGAAGGTGCGGGTCCAGACCGGGATGCGGTGGCCCCACCAGAGCTGACGGCTGATGCACCAGTCTTTGAGGTGGGTGAGCCAATGGGTGTAGGTCTTGACCCAGCGGTCGGGGTGGAACCGGATTTGTCCCTGCTCGACGACCTGACGTGCGCGTTCGACCTCGGGGTAGCGGAGGAACCATTGTTCACTGAGTCGGGGTTCGATGGGGACGTGGCTGCGCTGGCTGTAGCCGACCCGGTGGGTGTAGTCCTCGACTTTGACGAGGAAGCCGAGTTTTTCGAGGTGGGCCACGACGGCCGTGCGTGCCTCCATGCGGTCGAGGCCGGCGAAGCCGTCGCCGGCTTCGGGGGTCATGCGGCCGTCCGGGCCGATGACGACGGTGAAGGGCAGGTTGTGGCGGAGGGCGATTTCGTAGTCGGCCGGGTCGTGGGCCGGGGTGACCTTGACGCAACCGGTGCCGAACTCGGGATCGACGGCTTCATCGGCGATGACGGGGATGGGTTTGTTGCGCAGGGGCAGCAGGACGCGCCGGCCCACGAGGTCGCGGTAGCGGGCATCTGCGGGATGGACGGCCACGGCTTCGTCGCCGAGCATGGTTTCGGGTCGGGTGGTGGCGACGACGACGTGGCGGTCGGGCAGGGGCCGGCCCTGGTCATCGAGCAGGGGGTATTTGAGATGCCAGAGGTGGCTTTTTTCCTCGACCCATTCGACCTCCTCGTCGGAGAGGGCGGTGCGGGCGGCGGGATCCCAATTGACCATGCGGAGGCCGCGGTAGATGAGTCCGTCGCGGAACAGCGCGACAAAGACCTTCTGGACGCAGCGGGAATAGTCCGGGTCCATGGTGAATCGGAGCCGGGACCAGTCGCAGGAGCAGCCGAGGCGTTTGAGTTGCTGGATGATGATGTTGCCGTGTTTCTCCTTCCAGGCCCAGACGTGTTCGAGGAATTTTTCGCGGCCGAGGTCTTCACGATGTTTCATCAGGCCCTGTTTGCGCAGGGTTTTTTCGACGACAGCCTGGGTGGCGATGCCGGCGTGGTCGGTGCCCGGCAGCCAGAGGACTTCGAAACCTTCCATGCGGGCTTTGCGGGCCAGGATGTCCTGGATGGTGTTGTTGAGCACGTGGCCCATGTGGAGGACGCCGGTGACGTTGGGTGGCGGGATGACGATGGAGTAGGCCGGTTTGGGGGAGGCCGGGTTGGCCGTGAAAAACCCGCTCTCTTCCCAGGTGGTGTACCACCGGGTTTCCACCGCCCGTGGTTCGTAGGCTTTCGGAATGTCACTCATGGCCTGTGCACTTTAGCGAAGGGCATGCGACCGGGGCAATGCCGGCTCCGGTTGGCCGGTCCGGGTCAAAAGGGGCCGAGGTTGGCGTCGGGGCCTGGACGGGTACCGTGGGGAAGGGGTTCGCTGTGGGGGCGCTGCTGGGTGTTATGGCGGGGATGGTTCGAGGAGTTTTTGGAAGGCCGGGTTTTGGGCGAGGTGTTTGAAGCGCGGGTCCTGGCGGGCGATCTGGCGGAGGTTGGAGGCGTTGGCATTGGTTTGGATGCGGGCGTCGCTGAGTTCGAGGGCGCGGCGCAGGGCGGGGATGGCCTCGGCGGGCTTTTGGAGGATGGCTTTCATGGCGGCCAGGTCGTACCAGGCCTCGGGGTGGGTGGGATTGATCTGGACGAGCCGTTCGAGTGTGGTTTCGAGCCTGGGATAGTTGCCCAGGGAGACGTAGGCCTGGGCGACGGCCAGGAGGGCCCCGGCGGGCGCCTGGGGGTGATGGACAATGCCGTCGAAGACTTCGAAGGCGCGGTTGGTTTGGCCGAGGGAGAGGTAGGTGGCCGCGAGGTCGAGGGCGTTTTGGAAGTCGGCGGGGTTGGTGGCCAGGGTACGTTCCATGGTGGCGAGGTCGGGGGTACCGGGCAGGAGCGCGGTGGGACCGACGTCGCGGACGGTTCGGAGTCGCTGGGCCAGGTCGCTGACCTGTTGGTTGTAGGGGTCGAGTTTGCGACAGGTTTCGGCGATGAGATAGGCGTCATTGTAGCGCTGGAGGGAGATGAGGAGCTGGCAGTAACGGAAGACGGCTTCCGGGCTGTAGGGGCAGAAGGCGAATGCCTGGCGGAAGGCGAAATCCGCCTCACGGATCATGCGGTCCCGGACGGCCGTCCAGTGGGCGATCTGGGCTTTTTGGGCGGCGGGGTCGGGCAGGGGATTGGCCTGGAGTTGGGCGAGCCGGTTGTTGGCCTCGGCGACGCGCCATGCGTAGACGCCGGCGATGGAGCTGCGGAGTTTGGAGAAGGATTTTTGGGCCTGGTCGTCCCGGGCGAACTTGGGGTCGCCCTTGAAGTCGGCGAAGTTGCGCCGGAGATAGACGCGTTCGGCCCATTCGGTGATCTGCCGGACGGGGGTGTCGTAGGTGATCCAGTTGCCGATGAGCCGTTCGGAGTAGTGGGACCAGAAGTGGTGGTCGCGGGCGAGGATGTCCTCGGTCAGTTCGGGCAGGGGCTCGCGGTTGACCTTCATGATGATGCCGAAGGGCACCAGGTGGGGGTACATCCAGTCCAGGGGGAAACTTTCCTCGACGTAGAATTCGTGGTCGGGGTTTTTGTCGAACATGACCTTGGCGATGAGGCCGTTGATGGCCATGACGGAGACCTGGCCGGAGACCTGGATTTTTTGGTCGGGGCCGGTGCCGACCAGGGATACGTTTTCGCCCGGTTTGAGTTGGTTGAGCCGGAGCCGGCGTGCGGCGTCCTCGATGTACTGGTTGAAACACCGCTGGGAGTCTTCCGGGCTGGCGATGTAGATTTCGAGGTCGGGGTAGACGCCACCCTTGCTGCGGGCCAGCAGGCCCGGATAGGCTTCTTCGAGCAGGAGCCGGTTGAGTCGGATGCGCGTGTGGAGGCGCGGGTTTTGACGGATGAATTTTTGGACGTGGTCGGAGAGTTGGACGTGGGCGAAGCGTTGGGGTGTGTAGAGGGGTTCAAGGTTTTCGAGGGCTGCGATCCGGTCGCGGAGTGAATCCAGCTGGCGTTTCTGGCGCGGCGTGGGTGTCAGCCCGAGCAGCTTGTCCTCCAGGGCGGCCTTTTGGGCGCGGAGTTTGGCCAGTTGCTGCCAGGCGTTGTATTCGCGTTCCAGGATGGCGTTCAGATCGCGGGCAAGGGCTTTGAGGTCGGGGGTGGGGCCGACGAGGCTTTGCCGGGTTCGTTCGCTGAGGTTCGTGTAGAGGAAGGCGGAGACGGGGTCGGCCTGAGCCCGGAGCTTTTCCACAAACCCGGGGAGGAAATCCCCGGGGTTGAAGTAGGAGGAACCGGCCCGACGCCGTTTTTCGACGGCGTTACCCAGTGCGGTGAGGGGCCGGTCCAGCAGGAGACAGGCCAGCCGCGCCAGAAGGTTGGTTCGGTAATTGGCGCGCGATTCCTCTTCACTGCGGAGCAGTTCCTGGAAGAAGGGGGTGTCGTATTTGACCTGCTCGCTCTTGTTGTAGTGGGCGCGGATGTACATCAGGTAAGTGCCGTCGGCGAGGGCGTTTTGGGTGATGATGTAGACGTCGCGGCGATCGAACTCGGGGTCGCGCGGTTTGCAGCGGGGCGGGATGAAACTCTCGCAGAAGATGGTGTAGGTGGGACAGAACCGGCCGGGATCGGTGCCGCCGTAGAGGACCGCGTGGCGGGCCATTTCGGGGTAGACGAATCGGCTTTTCTCCGGATCCTTGAGGTACTGCTCGCGCAGGTTGCGGTCGTAGGTGAGTTTGCCGTCGGGGCCGACGAAGGGCGGACAGAACATGTCGTGGCCGAACCAGTAACCGAAGAGGTGACCGCGCTGCTCGTTTTCGAACCAGTTGTTCATGAAGGAGTAGGCGGGCATGAGGGCGAACATGGCCAGGGTGATGGCCAGGGGCGCACGCCGACGGTAGATGGCGCAGCCGGCGATGAAGGCCAGGGTCATGCCGACCAGCATGAGGCCGGCGTAGATCGTGAGGCCGTACTGGTGCGGTTGAAACGCGCGGGCGATGCCGGTGAAGAAGAGCGTCAGGGGACCGACGTCGGGTTCGCCACCGAAGAGCTCCTCGATTTTGAAACTCAGGCCCATGATGGCCAGGGCGAGGGCGACGCCGCCGCCCCAGAGACCGTGGATGCGGAAGGAGGCGAAGTGGGTGGCCATGTAGGCTGCCACGAGGGTCAGGCCGTAGCCGACCAGCAGGGCTACACAAACGTGGGAGGCCGTGAAGAAGACGCGGATCAGTTCGCGTGCCGCGCGGTCCGGGGGCGGGTTGAGGAGGATCATGAGCAGCACGCCGAGGCAGAGGTAGATGGCGGTGATGCCGACGATCCATGCCCGTTCGCGTTGTTGCATGCGGCGCAGGAAGAGGAAGGGGACCAGGGCAATGAACATGAAGACCCAGCTGAACTCGTTGGCCACGCCCTCGATGAGCATCCCCAACTGCATGAGGAATCGCTGGGGATCGGTGATGAAGTTGGTGGGGTTGGCTTTCTCGTACTGGCCGCGGGTCAGGGCGTGCCAGAAGCCCTCTTCGGTCCGGGGATAACCCCATTGCATGGGGGGATTGGTCATGCCGGCGATGGGCATGTAGAGGTAGAAGGAGACCCCCAGCAAGAAGAGCAGGCCGCAAACGAGGACGGGTTTCCAAAAGGTGCCCAGCCGTTGGGTCTTGTGGAACAGCCAGAACAGCGTCACCAGGGAACCGACCCCGACCATGTTGAAGATGACGAACATCATGTTGAGCTGGCCGGGCCGGCTCTCGAAGGTGGGCAGTTTGCCCATGGCATAGGCGACGAGGCCCAGCAGGTAAACGATGCTGTTGGCCAGCATGAAATCGCGGCCGAGGGCGGGTCGGGCGGCGATGATGGCGACCTCGATCCCCATGGCGGCCACCAGAAGGGACTGGTGGTTGGTGAAGCAGATGCCGAACATGAAGAAGGCCCAGTAAAGGTAGCGCCACTGGTCCGGTGCATAGATCCACCGGAGCAGGAAGAGCAGGACCAGCACCAGGGAAAGCACGCTCAGGGAATAGACCTCGACGATGATGGACTGGCTCCACATGAAGCCGTTGAAGCCGAGCAGGCCACCGGCGACGAAACCCGAAACCATGCAGATGGCGCTCTCCCAGCGGCCGGTCATGGCTTTGAGTTCCTCCAGGCCTTCCATGAGCATGCTGCTGCCGCGGGAGACCAGCAGGCCGAGGAATCCGCAGGCGAGGGCTCCGGCGAAGGCGCTCGCCAGGGCTACGCGCCAGGCGATGTTCGACCAGGGCAGGTGGGTCCAGAGCCAGGTGTACAGGGTCCAGACGGGGTAACCCGGCGGATGCGGAATGCCGGCGTAGTAGCTGGCCACGGCCAGTTCCCCGCAGTCTTCCAGGGTGAGGTCCGGCGCGAGCGTCCAGAGATAGCCGAGGAAGACCGTCAATGCCGTGACCGCGAAGGTGAGCCAGTCCACCGGCCGGAACAGGGGCGGCAGCTCGGGCTGTGCGGCCCGGATGGCGCCCGCGCCGGGCGGGTTCGTGGTTGCGCCGGTTTTTTCCACACCGGTTGGTTTGTTGCTTACCATGCGGTTGAACGATTGTTGGCGCGATGTTTTTGAACGGTGCATCACTAGACCGGAGCAGCGGTCCGTTTGTCCATTCAAAAGTGGGCGGTGCACGGGCGGGGTCGGGACACGGACGGCCGGTGTGGGCAGGAGGGTGAACCGGGGCGGAGCCGGTTGTTCAAGTCGGTTGATTGAAGGCCGAGGGCTCCGGCCCTGACATCCGGGGTCGTGACCGGCGTGCCGTGCACCTGCAGGTTTGAATGATCGGGCACCATCGCAAGGTATGGACCGGACGGGGCGGGCGAATGCTCAAAGGCCGGCTGCACGCGGGGGCGTCGGGGCGCGCGAGGGATTCGGGTCGGGTGGGATTGGAGCGGAGGCGGAGGTGGCGGCCTTGCTGGGGGGTGGGGCGTGCGGGTAGTGTGGGCGGGCCGATGGCGGTGCGCCATGGGGATCGGCGCGTCAGAGGCATGGGGACATGATCCTGTTGATCGACATCGGGAACACGCACACGCACGTGGGATTGGCCGGTGCGGAGCGTGTGGAGCGGCAGTGGGAGATACCTACCCGCGATTGGCGTTCGGGTCGGGCGACGAAGGCGTTGCGGTCCGGGGTGGGTCGGCGTCAGGTGACCGGTGCGGTGTTGGCGAGTGTGGTGCCGGCGGTGACGCCGCGGGTGCGATCGGCCGTGCGGCGTGGCTGGGGAGTCCGGCTCCTGGAACTGCATGCGGGCACGCTCCGGGGGCTGGCGTTGGATTATCCGCGGCCCGAGACGGTGGGTGCGGATCGGCTGGCCAATGCGCTGGCGGCGTGGCACCGGTTTGGGGCGCCGGTGGTGGTGGTGGATTTTGGGACGGCGGTGACGTTTGACGTGGTGGATCGCCGGGGGTGTTATGTGGGGGGTGTGATTGCGCCGGGGCTGGCGGCGATGACGGATTATTTGCATGAGCGGACGGCGTTGTTGCCGCGGATTCGACTGCGGCCGTGCGAGAGGGTGGTGGGGCGGAGTACGGAGGAGGCGATGTTGGCGGGGGCGTTTTTCGGGTATCCGGGTTTGGTGGAGGCGATCCTGAAGGGGATTCGGAGGGAGTTGGGCGTGCGGCGGCTGCCGGTGGTGGCGACCGGCGGGTATGCGGCGCTGATGGCGGAGCGGGTTCGGGGGATTCGGGCCGTGTGCCCTGATTTGACCCTGGAGGGGCTTCGATTGACCTGGCAGGCGCATTACGGTCCGGGGAAGTGACCGTGGCCGCTGCGGGGTCGGTTTAGTGGGACATGGTCAGGACGAGCACCTGTTCGAGGGTGGACAATCCCTGGCGGGCGCGTTCGAGGGCCACCATGCGGAGGGTTTTCATGCCCTGTTGGATGGCGACCTGACTGATTTCGTGGGAATTGGCGCGGGCGATGATGAGTTTGCGGATTTCGTCGGTGACGGTCATGGCTTCGATAATGGCCATGCGGCCGGAGTAGCCGGAGTTGCGGCAGCGCTCGCATCCGCGCCCGCGGTAGAGGGTGACGCCGTCGAACAGGGCGGGGTCGATGTTGAGGTCCTGGAACATTTTGGGCGGGTAGGAGACGGGTTCCTTGCAGTGGGAACAGATTTTGCGCATGAGGCGCTGGGCGCAGGAGAGGATGACGGAGGAGGAGATGAGGAACGGTGCGATGCCCATTTCGTCGAGGCGTGTGATGGCGCCGGCGGCGTCGTTGCAGTGCATGGTGGAGAGGACCTGGTGTCCGGTGAGGGCGGCTTCGATGGCGATTTCGGCGGTCTCGGCGTCGCGGATTTCGCCGATCATGATGATGTCGGGGTCCTGGCGGAGGATGGAACGGAGGGCATTGGCGAAGGTGAGGCCGATTTCCTTGCGGACGGGGACCTGGTTGATGCCGGGGATCTGGAATTCCACCGGGTCTTCCACGGTGATGATGTTGTAGATGGGGCTGTTGAGTTCGTTGAGGGCGGAGTAGAGGGTGGTGGTTTTGCCGGAGCCGGTGGGGCCGGTGACGAGGATGAGTCCATGAGGTGCGTCGATGGCGGCTTTGAACCGGCGGTAGGTGTCCTCGTCCAGCCCCAACTGGTCGAGGCTGCCCGAGAGGTTGGATTTATCGAGGACGCGGAGGACGACCTTTTCGCCGTGGACGGTGGGGAGGATGGAGACGCGGAGGTCGTAGTCCCGGCCGCCGACGCGGACGCGCATGCGGCCGTCCTGGGGCAGTCTGCGTTCGGCGATGTCGAGGTTGGACATGATTTTGAACCGGGAGACCAGCGGGAGGTACATGCTTTTGGGGGGCGGGGTGACGTCGTGGAGGACGCCGTCGATCCGGTAGCGCAATCGGACGGTTTTTTCGAAGGGTTCGAGGTGGATGTCGCTGGCGCGTTCCTTGATGCCCTGGACGAGGATGAGGTTGGCCAGTTTGATGACGGGGGCCTCCTCGCTGGAGGCGGCCAGTTGGTCGAGGTTGACCTCTTCGACGGCGTCGCGGGTGACCTCGACCTGGTCGGCCTCCGCCTCCGCCTCGGCCTTTTGGGTGTCCTGGATGAATTGTTCGATGCTGCCGCTTTTGGCGGCGTCGAGGCTGCTGAGTTTGTCGAGGATGGCGCGTTCGGGTGCGATGAGCGGGTGGACCTCGAGTTTGGTGGTGCGTTTGAGGTCGTCGAGGGCCAGGACGTTGAGGGGATCGGCCATCGCCACGAACAGTTTGGAGTCGAGCCGGGCGATGGGGATGACCTTGTGATTTTGGGCCAGGTCGCGCGGGATGATTTCGGCGACGTCGAGGGGGATCTGAAGGCGGGCGAGGTTGACGGGCGGGACGTTGAGGACCCGCCCCATGGAGACGACGAGGTCGGTTTCGCTGACGTAGCCCCTGTCCTGGATGAGTTTGACCAGGCGCGCGCCGTCCTTGCGCTGGAGTTCCAGCAGCTCGGCGACCTGTTGGGGGGTGAGGAGGCCGTCCTCGACCAGTGCGTCGGCGATGCGTTCCCCGAATGTTTTGATGGGTGGCATGGCGGGTTATCGAAAGGCGGTGCGGAGGTATTTGAGGAGGTCGGCGGGTGCGGCCAGGTACCACTGGAGGCGGTGATGCCAGACGGTGCCGAGTTCGCGGATGGCTTCCTGGTTGAAGGGGTTGGCGGTGGCCACCAGGAGGGTCCGGCCCAGGGTGTCGAAGGGGAGGATACACCAGCGCCGGCACAGGGTTGCCGGGAACCGGCGGGTCAGGTCCACGTCCACGTCGTACCGGTCCAGGGGCAGATAGGCGAGGCGGCTGCGGTCCACCAGCAGTTTGAGGGAACGTTCGACGGGGACGAGGCCTTTTTCGTGGAGGATCTGGATGAACGGGGGCACCGGTTCGGCGGGTGGGCGGGAAAGGTCGGGCTCAGGCCAGCAGGCGTCGAAGTCCGCCGGGGCGATGATGCGGCCGTCGACGAAGATTTTGCGCATGGCGGAGCGGCCGTCTTCGACGGCGAGGGCGAAGGAGGGAGTGGGTGTGGGCGCGGGGGCGGGACGGGGACCGGATTTGGCCGGGGTGAAGTCGGTGTCGGTGGCGGGGGTGGGGGGGGCGAGG
>NZ_JAAKYA010000030.1 GCF_011044775.1 Limisphaera ngatamarikiensis
GGTCCCCTGCCGCAGCGGCCCGGCACCGTCCGGGTCCGGCTGCACCGTCTGCACCACCAGATCCGCCGCGTTGTAGGTGTACAGGGTGGCCCCGTTGCGCGCGTCCACCACCAGTCGCTGCCGATCATGGGCGTCGTAGGCATAATCCACCTGCGACAGCAACGTGCTGCGGCTGGTGTCGCTCCACCGGCGCACCCGGGCCAGCAACCCGTTGGTGTACCATTGTTCCATCACCGACCCGTCCGGATACGTCACCGTCACCCACCGCTGTTGCTGGCCCGGATTCCGGACCACCGCGGTGGTGGTCGTCCGGTCATAACGCCGGCTGACCCGCGTCTCCGGTGCTGTCCGGCTGACCCGTTCCTCGGACACCAGCACCTCCCTGTTGGCCTCATCCAGTTCCCAAACCCGGGTCCGCTCCCAGACCCGGCCCCCCTCAACCACCACGTCCCGTTGGTGTCGGCTCACCCGGTCCGAGTTCGGGTCCACCTGACCGTTCCGGTTCAGGTCCACCACCGTCAGTTCCAGCGATCCATCCGCCCTGTAAGTGTAGAGCGTTTGCACGCCGTCCGGGTCCACGCTCCGCACCAGGCGGCCCCCGGCGTCGTAGTCCTGCACACTCTCCGCCCCGTCAGCATACCGGGTGCGGACCGTCCGGCCCAGCATGTCCCGCCAGGTCTCCACCCATTCCGGACTGTTGAAATCGCCCTTGATGCTGCGGGTCCAGGTCCTGCCCGCCGTGGCCCCGTAGAGGTAGCTTTCCGGAAAGGCAGCCGTGCCGCCGATGCTCTTGAGCGAGCCGTCCCGGTAGTAGCTTTCCACCCGCGTGCCCCCCTGGGGATCGGTGAGGGTCACCTGCCGGCCTCCCTCGGGCGTGGTACCGTAGCTCCAGGTGGTCACCCCGCCCAGGGCATTGGTTTGCCGCACCAGACGCCCGGCCGTGTCGTACTGGTTGGCCTCCAGCACCACCGTGCTGCCATCCCGGCCCGTGCGGTAGCGCACCAGCACCTGCCCCGCCGCATCCAGGAGGTTCGACCAGGTGATGCCATTGCGGATGTAGCCAATGGGCCGGTGCAGCGCATCGTACAGGTGGATGGTGGTCAGACCCTCCCGGTCCGTCTGCGACGCCAAACCGCAGCAATCGTAGCTGAAGGTCTCGAAGGAACGGTCCAGGTAATCCACGCGCCGGTACCGGTGGAAAGAGTCAAAGTCCCCGTACACACGACAGTCCAGGAGGTTAGTCTGCCCAGCAACAATCTGCCAGGTCTCCTCCACCAAGAGCTGACCGAGCGATCCCTTCCTGACGACGGAGCGTCGGCCGTTGAGGATGGCCGTCGGCTGGTTGGTGTCGTTGGGCTCGCCAGTGGAGGTGATTTCGGTGACCTCCCCGTCCGTCTCGACGCGTTCGTACACCGTGGCGGTGCCGTCGGGGTGAAGAACGGCTGTGATCCGCCCCGTTACCGGGTCACGCAGGGTGACGGTCTTTTCGGTTTGATTGTTCGTGCGGGCCCCGGCATAGCTCAGGCCCGGAACCGCCACCCGCAGGGTGACCGTTCCCGTGGGGGAGTACACCGTGTACGTGCGCGCCACCTCCACCCCGTTCACAAGCTCGATCACCGTGCGAGGAGATCGCGGCTCCACCGACCCGTCGTCCGCCGGATCCAGCGGCTCGTACAGATACTGCACCTCGCGCCAAAAAGCCGGCGCGTCGCTCGGGGCCTGATCCAGGCGGCCATGGCGGATCCTCAGTGGCCGGGCTTTGGCGTCGTACTCCAACACCTCCTCCCAGCTACCGTCGGCCCGCACGGTCCGCCGCAGCGGCGGCCACTGGGCCGAAAAAGCGTTCGAGCCCTGAGCGTCATAGGTGTAGGTGGTGGTTTGCGCGTCACTGCCCCAGCCGATCGTCTCCCGAATCAGCCCCTCACCCCAGCCAAACCTCTGGTACACTCGCTGCACAAAATGGTTTGTCGGCCCCCCGGCCCGACCCCATTGCACCGTCACCACGCGCAATGGCGCGCCATCGGGCGCGTTGGTGAAACTCTGCCACGACCGCCGCTCCGTCACGCCGTCGGGCAGCAACAAGCTCCATTGCCCGGACTCCGCCTGGTGGGTATAAAGCCATTGCCGTTCCCCGGCCCCGGGGCGGATCTCCCGGATTCGGATGCGGTTGGTGGCAACGCCGGCATCCGGATTTTCCACCGTCCAGGTCACAATCCAATACTGGTTGGTCCCTTGGAGCTCGTAACGATCCAGCACCGGGTCGCGTGTAGAGGTAAGGGCGTTGGTGCGGAAGAAACTGATTTGGTACCCTGCGCCGGCGGGCAAAGGGTCCACGTTGGCCACGGCCTGCGGCGCAATCACCTGGGTAATGCTGGTCCGGGTAATCGTCTGGCCGCCCATGTTCTCGGTCACCGGCGCCAACCGGACCTCCACCCCACCCTCATCGCTCTGTCCGCTGAACTGCAACTGGTAAACATCCAGCAGTTGTACGGCCGAACCGCCGCCCACGAAGCTGCCGGCACTGCCCCCGCCCGAAGCCCGCCCCATGCTCAGCTCAATGATCGGATCATGCCAGGAGTCGTCTTCTCCGGTCCCGCATCCGGCACAGCTCCCGCCGGACGACCTGTTTGGCGGACCGCCGGGACCGCCCGCGCCACCACCGGGCCCTCCCCCGCCGGGCGGCGGGGGATTCTCTTCAGCGGGCTCGATGGCAAACTCCACCAGTTCCACACTGGCATGGCCTCCGATGCCGTTGGGGCAGTCGGGCGGAGGCCATTGATCCGCCAACAGCTCCGCTCCTGCCTCCGAGGGGTACCACCACTCCGGACCCGGCGCCACCACCACCGCCTCCACCCGCCGTCGGTGTTCGCTCTGCCTGCCGGCGGCCACCTTGCGCTCCACCCGGGTGTAACTGATCTTGTAGCGCTCCCCCTTGACCGTCCCGGTGACTCGTGCGCGCCAGCGACAGCCGATTGCGCTGGCGCAGGATTCGTCGGAAGCAAGGTCGTTGGCCGCCATCGGAGTGCCCTCATATGCC
>NZ_JAAKYA010000031.1:0-14199 GCF_011044775.1 Limisphaera ngatamarikiensis
GGACAGGGGTGGGGGCGGTGTGGAGGAGGGGGGATGCGGGCGGGTGGGTTGGAAGGGGCGTCGCCGGACGGTGAACCGTTGGAGGTCCACCTCCAATCCCCGGGCGGCCAGGCTCTGCCGGACATCGCGCATGACGGAGAGGCCGGCCTGGGCGAGGATGTCCAGTTTCACCAGACCCACGGTTTCGACGGCGTCCATGTCGAAATGGGTGGTGGGCCAGCCCTTGGCGGAGCGGAAGGTGGGGGTGAGTTCGTCCATGGGTTGGCGGGAGAGGACGACGCCGCAGGGGTGCATTTTGGGGTGGCGCGGCAATCCTTCCAGGCGTGCGCCCCACCGGACGGCGGTGCGCCAGGGTTCTTCGGTCAATGGGAGGTCCCGGCATTCGGGCAGGGTGCGGAGTTGTTCTTCGAGGGGCGGGGTGGAGTTGGATGAGGTTGGGCCGGGGGTGTCTTCCGTTGTCGGGTGAAAACCGGAGAGTGTCCATGGCAACCGTTCGGTGATCCGGCGCACGGTTTCCTCGGCCACTCCCAGGACCTTGGCCACTTCCGCCACGGCTGCGCGGGCCCGGAACGTGGAGAATCCGCCCACCACTGCGGCGTGGCGCGGGCCGTAGCGTGTCAGCAACCATGTCACAACCTCGTCTTTTCGGTCATGGGGAAAGTCCACGTCGATGTCGGGCAGTTTGTGCATCTGCATGCGTTCCAGGTTGAGGAACCGGCGGAAGTACAGGCCGAACCGGATGGGACAGACATTACTGATGCCGAGGCAGTAACAGACGAGGGAATCGGCTGCGCTGCCGCGGGTGATCCATTCAATGCCCCGGGCGCGGCATTGCTGCAAAAGGTCCCATACCACCAGGAAATACTCCTCGTATCCCACGGCGGCGATCACCTGGAGTTCCTCCTCCACCCGGGCCTGCAATTCCGGCCAGGTCACGCGTTTGCCCTCCGGGGTGCGGGCTCCGCGCCGGCCGTACCGTTCATGGAGCCCTGTTTGGACCAGCTGTCGGAGGAAGGCGCCGGGGGTGCTGCCGTCGGGCGGGATGTAGGAGGGGAACTGGGGCCGACCTCGGGGCAGGACGAACCGGCACCGCTCGGCGATTTCCCGGCCCAACGCGCGCCAGTGGGGGAGGCTGCGTCCCAGGGCATCCATTTCGGTCGGGGTACGAAAGTGCAACCGGCGTGCGGCGTGTTTTTCCGGATGGGTTTGTCGCAACAGGGTACGGGTGCGGATGGACTGGAGGATGAGGTGGAGTTCCTGTTCTTCGGGGGTTCCGTAGTGGACGGGCGGGCAAAGGACCCGGGGTTCAGAATCCCCGGGGGCCGGATGGGCGGAGCCGGCGGCTGCGAGGTAAAATCGGCCGGGAAACAGATCGGCACAACGACGATCCGGTGCGACAGCGATCAACCCCTCGGTACGACCTTCCAGTTCCCTGCGGGATCGGTTGCGGCGCTGGCGGGAGGCCACGCTGGTGCCGGCGAGGATTTCCTGCTGCAGTTCTTCGGTTGTGTCATCGGGGGTTGGAGGGCGGTCCGGCCCGGGTGGGGCGGTGGGGTCGGGGAGGTCTTCGGAGAGGATTCGGCACAGGTTGGCGTAGCCCCGGGCGGATTCGACGTAGAGGATCAGCGGGGCACCTTCCACCGTGAGTTCCACACCCAGGACGGGCTGGATGCCGGCTTCCCGGGCCGCCTCGGTGAATGCCACGGCTCCGTGGAGGTTGCCGATGTCCACCATGGCCACGGCCGGGCAATCGTATTGTTGGGCCAGGGCCACGATGTCTTTCGGGGCGAGGGTGGCGTCCAGGAAGGAATAGCAACTTCGGACCCGGAGGGGGATGTAGGGCGGTGCGGATCGGTTCAAGAGGAGGAAAGGTTGTGGGATGGCGGGTGCGGGGGTGGGATGGCCCCGGGTGGGGAGGGCCGGGTCCGGGCGGGCCGCAGGTTCGTGAGGGTGGGGTTGGATGCGGAGGTGCAGGTCATGTCCCCGCATCAGGACCTGGCGTCCCAGTTGCTGACGGAGGGCGTCCATGGCGCGGGCCAGGCGTGCTTGAGCGGTTTGGCGTTCTGCGTCCGGGGTGAGGGGCAGTGGGAGGCTCCAGATCCCGTCGTGGATGCGTGTTAGTTTCAGGCTGATCCTGCGGAGGGCCACACGGCGTCGCCATGCCCGTTGCAGGAGGCTGTCCAACCGGCCGTAGACGTCGGTTTCCAGGGCGGTGGGTTCCTCGAGGCTTTCGGAGGCGAGGTCTTCTTCCATGTCGTGGTAGGTGACCTTGACGGTGAGGGTGCGGACGCTGCGGTTTTCGGATCGGACTCGAGCGAACAGGGTATCGGCCATTTGTCGGAGGATGGCCCGGACGTGGGGTTCGTCGGTGCAATCGCGTTCGAAGGTGTGTTGTTGTTGGTAACTTTGCTGGGGAAGGCTGTGGGGGATGATGGGGCGGTCGTCGCACCCGCGTGCGAACCGGTGGAGTTCAAGGGCGGCGGCACCGACCAGGCAGGTGAGCTGGTCGGGCGGGGTGAGGGCCACATCCCGGATGAGTCGCAATCCGGCGGCCCGGAGGCGGGCGGCGGTGCCGGGGCCCACGCCCGGCAGCCAATGGACGGGCAGGGGATGGAGGAAGAGTGTTTCCCGGCCCGGCGGTACGGTGTGGAACGCGGCCGGTTTATGGAGTTTGGCCGCGATTTGACTGACCAGTTTGCTGGAGCCGATGCCTTCGCTGACGGTGAGTTTGAGGGTGTCGCGGATGATCCGGCGGAGTCGATCGGCGATCTCCACTGCCGGGCAGCGTCGTTGTGCGGTGAGGTCCAGGTATCCCTCGTCGATGGAGGTTTGTTCCACTTCCGGCGTGAAATCGTAGGCGTAGGAGAACATCCACCGGGAGAATCGCTCGTATTTTTCGAAGTCGGGGGGCAGGACGATCAGGGAAGGACACAATCGGCGGGCGAGCGTGGTGGGCATGGGGGTGTGGATGCCGTAGCGTCGTGCTTCGTAGGAGGCGCTGGCGATGATCCCTCTTCGTTGGCCGCCCACGGCGACGGGCCGGCCCCGCAACCGCGCATCGGCCGCTTGTTCGACCGAGGCGAAGAACGCGTCGGCATCCAGATGGACAATCCACCGTTCCATGCCTTCGGTCCCGTGGTGGAGGGTGGTGGGGTGGGGTTACGGGTCGGTGCCGTGCCGGGGGCGCGGTTCCCGGTTGCGGCCGGGGGGAGAGCCCCGGGTTTGGGTGGGTTTGGACCTGGCGTTCCGGCGGTTCATGGTGGGTGGAGGGACGTGGAAGGTCTATTTCACCTTGCGGATCAGGGCGATCATCACCCCCTGGATCACCAGTTCCCGTGCCGGGATGAGGTCGGGGTACTTGGGATTTTCTGCGCGCAGGCAGGGTTTGCCACGGACCATGACGAAGGTCTTCAGGGTGCTTTCGTTGTCGATGAGGGCGGCGACCACATCGCCCGGTCGCGGGGTGCGACCGTGTTCCAGGATGACGATGTCTCCTTCGAGGATGTGCCGGCCGATCATCGAGTCGCCCCGCACTTCCAGGGCGAACAGGCGCGGGTTGGGCCGCAGATCCAGTCCGAGGGTTTCAATATCCACGGAGATGCAGCCGCGGGCTTCCTGGATGCGGTCATCGGCGAAGCCGGCCGGGATGGAGCCGTAGAGGGGGATGTGGATCAGGGGTTTTCGGGCGTGGCCGGGCCGGGTCAGGCGGAGGGTACGGGCGCGGTGGGGCTCGGCTTCCACCCAACCTTTTCGGCGCAGGGCGCGGATGTGGGCGGCGGCGGCGTTCATGCTGCGGAATCCGAACCGGGCGGCGATTTCCCGCAGGGTGGGGGGCACGCCCCGTTCCTGCTGGACGGCGGCGAGGTATTCGAGGATTTCGCGCTGTCGCGGAGTCAGTTCGGAGCTTTTGTTCATATGAACAACTGTTCACTTGTACAGTATTCCGATCCGGGGCCCTGTCAAGGTCGGGGAATGTGTGCGGATTGGGAGACCGGGGGCGATGGTGGAACCCGGCTGGACCATGGAGCGGGCGAAATTGGAGGCGGGGGATGAACGGGATTTGCCGGTGGGGCCGAGTACTGGTTCGGATTGCCGTGCCCCGGGACGCGTCATGTGCCAGATGGTTGTGACCCGGCGCGGTGCAGGCGGGACACCCGTTACACCCAAACGGGTGTTCTCCTGTTGGCCCTTGTTGGAAACGAAGGAGGACGACGTCCGCAGTGGTTCTGCCCTTTCTCGCCCCTGTTTCCCGGGGCATGGTGTTTTCGTGGAACTTCCCGATCGGGCATGATTTCTTTGCGGAGATGGTCCCGTGGGGGTCAGGTGGTGTTGCAGGTCCGAGGGACATCCGCTGCAGGGGTGGCAGGTTTTGGGGGAGGTGCCCTGTCGTTGCGGTTCGAAGGTTTCAAATTTTGGATGGTCCGACCCGAGGTCAAATCCCGGGCTGCTGCGAACCTGCCGGCCATTGGAGAAGTTTCGGTTCGGGGGATGCGGGTCGGCGTACCGTGTGGTTTCGGTGATGGGCGGGGCGGCGGGGGCTTCTTGTTGTGGTGCTCCAGCGGTTTCCAGGGAAATCCGGCCGGCTATGGAGTGTGCCGGGGGAGGGAGGTGAACTCCGGCGGCGGTTCAATCCGCTTTTGAGATCCTGCGGGGTCGGGGAGGCGGAATTCGGGGGACAGCTTTTCCGGGCGTGGAGGCGGTGTTGTGCCGGCGCGGTCAGCCCCGGTAAACGATCATGACGGCGTAATCGGTGAGGAGTCTCTGGGTGCCGATGTCCAGGTGGGTGTAGGTCAGGGGAGTGATGCTGATGATGTTGTCTTCGCCGACTTTTTGGAGGAACTGGGTGACCATTTCATCGAAGCGGTCGTGTCCGACTTCGATGCAGTCGGTGTGTCGGATGGTTTTGATGCGGATTTTTTTGTCGCCCTTGGCGGCGACCTCCAGGGGTGGTTTGGGTTTTTGGATGAGGATTTCGCCCGGGCCTTCGCGGACGGGCACTTTGAGGTGGAGCTCTTGTTTGGCTGCGGCGGAGGCTGCGATGGGGTTGATGATGGTGGGTTCGACCTTGGCCGGACTTTCCTCCTTGGGCAGTGGGGTTTCCGGTTCGGGCACGGTGATAAGGGCCTGGCAGGCGGGGCAGTTGAGTTGGGCGCCGGCTGCCGAGCTGTCCACCTCGAGTTCCTGATCGCAGTTGGGGCAGTTGAATACGATGTCCATAGGCCAGCTCCGCGTCCCTGCTACCGTGGCCAAGCTAATCGAAAGGCCGGGTTGATTCCAGCAAAAAGTCTTGATCGGTTGGCGGTCTTGGTGGAGCCGGGCTCATGAAGGGGCCGGGGTCGGGTTGTATTTTTTGTTCCCCCGGCGGTTGGGCCCGGGGTATGATGTGGGGAAAGGGGTTCCGGGCCCGGGAACGCCGGGTCGGCCCCGAAGGGAATTCTGAGGTTTGAGAAGGGATTCATATGCCACTGACGACAACACGCGAACTGTTCGCCAAGGCTCTGAAGGGGAAGTACGCCATTGGCGCTTTCAACGTGAACAACATGGAGCTGGTGCAGGCGATTGTGGAGGCCTGCGAGGAGGAGAAGGCGCCGTTGATTCTGCAGATTTCCAAGGGTGCCCGGCAGTATGCGAATCCGGTGTACCTGAAGAAGCTGATCGAGGCAGCGGTGAGCCTTTCGAACATCCCCATCGCCGTGCATTTGGACCATGGGGACTCCTTTGAGCTTTGCAAGCAGTGCATCGACGAAGGGTTTACGAGCGTGATGATTGACGCCTCGTACGAACCTTTTGACAAGAACGTGGAGATCACCCGCAAGGTGGTGGAATACGCCCACAAGCACAACTGCGTGGTGGAGGCCGAGCTGGGGCATCTGGTGGGTGTCCAGTTCGACGAGGGTGAGGAGGGCGGCGGCTATTCCAAGAGCGGCCATTACACGGACCCGGACGAGGCGGTGAAGTTTGTGAAGCTGACCGGGTGCGACTCCCTGGCGGTGGCGATTGGCAACAGTCACGGCGCCTACAAGTTCAAGGGCGATCAGCGGTTGGACCTGGAACGGCTCAAGGCGATCAAGAAGGCGCTGATGGATGCCGGCCTGGGTGATTATCCGCTGGTGCTGCACGGGGCTTCCAGTGTGCCGCAGTACCTGGTGGACGAGATCAACAAGTACGGTGGCAAACTGCAGGATGCCCGCGGCGTGCCGGAGGCGGACATTGAGGTGGCGCGCCGGCTGGGTTGTGCCAAGGTGAACATTGACACCGACCTGCGACTGGCGTTGACGGCCGGGATCCGGAAGGTCTTGTGGGAGAAACCGTCGGAGATTGACCCGCGCAAGTATCTCGGTCCCGCGCGGGCCATGGTCAAGGAGCTGGTCCGGCACAAGGTCCGCAACGTGTTGTGCTGTGCCGGGCACGCGTTTGACTGATTTGCCGGCAGACTCCTTCCCTGAGGATCCAAGGCCCGGGCGACGAGGGATGCGCCCGGGCCTTTTGGGTTTGTTGCGAGCTGATTTCCGCTCCGTTTTCCGGGGTGGTTGACGGGATTCCGTATGCGGGTGCGCGGTTGGAGCGCGGCTCGTGATGTCGCGTGCGGGGGGCCCGGGAATTGCGGAGGCGCGCCGGGACGGGCTGCGCTCGGGATATGAACCGTGGCCGGAATGGCTTTTGGGCTTTCCGGTCTTGCAGGTGCGGCAGGAAGGCGGCCGGACCGGGGATTAGTCTTCGAAGCAGGCCCGGCCCGGTTGACAGGCGTTTTTGTGGACCGGCTGTTGGTCGGGTCCGATTACGGTCTGGGTCAGGTTGCACCAGAAATGGCAGGGGGTGGTTTGCCCGGGTTCCGACTCGGCGAACGCGTCGTCGGGCGAGGCTTCGATGTAGAGTTTTTTGGTGCGGAGGTGTTGGCAGAGACGGTTCATGGCGCGATCAGGCTTGTAGCTGGTGGAGGGTTCGGCGGATGAGGGCGCGTGCGATGGGGATTTTGTAGCCGTTGTGGGACTGGGGTTGTGCGCCGGCCAGGATCAGGTCGGCCGCCTGTTCGATGACATCGTCCTGTAGAGGTTTACCTTCCAGGAACTGGTTGGCGGCGGCGACCTGGTGGGGGACGGGCGAGATGCAACCCAGGGCGATGCGGACGTCCCGGAGCCGGCCGTTTTCGAGGTTGGCGGCGGCGGCGCAGCTTACCAGGGCCCAATCGAAGGCGTGTTTTTCACTGATTTGGAGGTAGGCGCTGCGGCGGCGGGCCACCGGGATTTCCACCCGGAGGATGAGGTCGCCGGGCCGCAGGGAGTGATGGGCCGTGGGGTTGTCCCAGGCCAGCTCATAAAGTTCGGCCATGGACATGCGTTGTTCCTGTCCGTTGCGCAGGACGATGGCGGTGGCGTCCAGGGCGGTCAGTGCGATGGCGAGGTTGGAGACGACCGGGCTGATGCAGACGTTGCCGGTGAAGAGGGCGTGATACCGGTTGTCGCCTTCGATGGCGTAGCAGATGCGGCCGCGTTTTTTGAGGCATTGGATGTCGCGGTGCCGGTAGTACCAGCAACGGGAATGTTGGGCGAGGTTGCCGCCGAGGGTGGCCACGTTGCGGATTTGTTGGGAACCGACCTCGGCGGCGGCCTGTTGGAGGCCGGGGAAGACCTTTTTGATTTCCGGGTGGTCTTCGATCTGCGCGATGGTGACGAGGGCACCGATGCGCCAGCGATCCGGCCCGGGCTCGATCCGGTCCAGTCCCGGGATGGTCTTGATGTTGACCAGGCGCGACGCTTCGGTGATGTCGTCTTTGAGCCGGCCGAGCAGGTCATTGCCGCCGGCCAGGTAATGTCCCCGGGGCCCGAGGAGGTCCCGGGCGCTTTGTGCGGACAGGGCGTTGGCGTATTCGAACGGTTTCATGCGGTTCAGGCTTTGGCGGTGGGGACTTTGCCGAGAGCGGCGAGGACTTTTCGGGGGGTGATGGGCAGGCTGTTGACCCGGACCCCCAGGGCGTTGGCCACGGCGTTGGCGATGGCCGCGGCGGTGGGGATGTGCACCGGCTCGCCCAGGCCGATGACGCCGCGCTCGGGCATATTGATGAGGACAATGTCGATCTCGGGCACGTCGGCGAGGCCGGGAAGCTTGTACGTTTCGAAATTTGCGTTCAGAACGACGCCGGATTGCCAGTCCATGACGCGTTCCTCATACAGGGCCTCGCCGATGCCCATGATGACCCCGCCGTTGACCTGGCTTTCGGCGGTCAACGGGTCCACGATGAGGCCGCAGTCCTGGACGACCACGATTTTCCTGACGGTGACCAGGCCGGTTTCGGTATCCACGGCCACTTCAGCGAACTGCACGCCGCCGACGCCGCTGGACGAGAGTCCCTCGCGCCAACGACCCTGCACAACCAGGGGGGTGACACCCAGTTTCTTGCAGGCGGCCTTCCAGTTTTCGCCCCGGACGTCGGGGAGGCCGGTTTGTTTCTGCAACTCCTCCAGAGCCCGCGTGCAGACATCATACACGGTGGGCGCCACGGAGGCCGAGGTGACGCTGCCGCCGCTGCCCGGGCCGGGCGGGTACAGCGTGTCGCCGATGCGAACGCTGATCTGGTCGGGTGAAAGCCCCAGGATTTCGGCGGCGGTCAGGGCGGCCACGGTGCGTGTGCCGGTGCCGATGTCCTGAAAGCCCATCCGCAGCTCGACGGTGCCGTCGGGGTTGATCTGGATTTCGCCGCGGGTTTGTCGGCTGCCGCCGCCGCCCCATGTGGCGCTGGCCACGCCGACCCCCACCTTGACCGGACCGGGCGAACTGCCGGGTTTCCGGTATTTTTCCTTCCAACCGAATCGTTCGGCGCCGATGCGGTATTCGCGCTGGCGGATTTCGCTGGGGTCGTTTTTGATGCGCAGCTCCAGCGGGTCCATGCCAAGTTTGACCGCCAGGTCGTCCATGGCCGATTCCATGCCGAAGGAGGCGACGGGATGGCCCGGGGCACGGAATGCCCGCGAGGAGCCCGCGTTGATGGCGACGGTGGTTTGTTTGATACGCCGATGGGGCACGCGGTAGATGTAGGGCATGGGAAGGTCGGCCCCACCACCGCCGCCCTCGGTGGCCTGGCCGGCGCCGACTCCCGCCGTGCCGTAGTTTTCGTAATCGAATACGTGAAGGGTGCCGTCGGCCTTGGCCCCGAGTTTGATGCGTTGGAAGCTGGAGGGCCGATTCCCCACGGCCAGGGCTTCTTCGAACCGGGAGAGCATGAGGCGTACGGGTGCGCCGGCTTCCCTGGCCAGTCGCGCTGCCAGCACGCCCTCGACTCCGGGGCCGAACTTGGACCCGAACCCGCCTCCCATGTATTCGGTGATGGCGCGGACCTTGTTTTGGTCGAGGCGGAGGGCGCCGGCCAGACCGTCCCGGACGCTGAAGATCCCCTGGGTGGAAATCCAGGCGGTGACGCCCTCGTCATCCCATTTCACCGTGCCCCCGTGGGTTTCCATGGGATGGTGCAACTGGACCGAGGTGGTGTAGAAACCTTCGATGACGACGTCACATTCGGCCAGTGCAGCGTCGACATTGCCCTCCTCATGAACACGGGGCGGGGGCATGTTGGGCGCCTGCTCCCACACGCGCGGGGCGTCGGCCTTTTTGGCGTCCTCTTCACGGACGACGAACGGCAGCGGCTCGGCCTCGACCTCGATGGCGCGGAGCGCCTCCTCACAAGCTTCCCGGCTTACGCCGGCCACGGCGGCGAGTTCCTCGCCATAAAAACGCACGATGCGCGGCCCCTCCTGCACGGCCACGACGGCCTTGATGCCGGGCATCTTGCGGGCCTTGTCAAGGTTGATGCGCTGGATACGTGCGGCCGGCCAGGGCGACCGCAGGATCATGCCGATCAACAGGCCGGGCAACTGGATGTCGGACGAATAACGGGCCTGACCGGTGACCTTGGCCGGGCCGTCCACGCGGGGTACGCGTGTGCCGATGACCTTGGTTGGGGAGGGCCATTCAGACATGGTTGATCACCTCCGTGCGGGTGGTGGTAACGGGCGGCAGGCCTGCCGCGACCAGGGCAGCCTCCAGGATCCGCGGATGTGTACCGCACCGGCAGAGGTTGCCGGCGCAGAAATGACGCACGTCGTCCGCGGTGGGTCTCGGGTTTTTCCGCAACAAAGCCGACACGCTCATGACGAAGCCGGGGGTACAGTAGCCACATTGCAGGGCGTCACGTTCCACGAAGGCCCGTTGGACCGGGGTCAACCGTCCATCCGGGGTGAGGCCTTCCACGGTGGTGATTTCGTGGCCCTGGGCATCGATCGCCAGTTTCTGGCAGGCGTAAATCGTCATGCCGTCGAGCCAGACGGTGCAAGCGCCGCACGAGGCCCGGTCGCAGCCCTCCTTCGGGCCGGTCAGGCCGAGATGATTTCGCAGGGCGTCGAGCAACGTGACGCGGGGCTCGAGCTGCAGTTGATGGGTTTTGCCGTTGACCTTGAGCGTAATGGGAACCGGACCGGGTCCAAGGACCTTTTCCGCGTTGAGTTTTTGCAGTTCTTGGGCGACTGATTCGGCCTGGGTGGCGGCCGCTGCCAGGGCGGTCGTACCCAAACCTTTGAAAAAGTCACGGCGGGAAAGCCGGCTGCTGGCGGGTGTGTCGAATTCTTTCATGGTCGGAACGGTAGCCTTTTCTTCTGGGCCGTTGTTAGTTCGGCGTAAGGGGATTGTCAAGGAGACAAATTTCACGGGAACAGACGGCCTTTGGGGTGGGCGCAGTTGCGAGAGCCACGGCGGGCCGGCACCGGCAACGGCGGCTGCGGTCTTTTGGGTTGCGGGAAGGGTGCCCGTGGGTTTGCCGGGTTGTTTCCGCCCGGGTCAGGGTCACAGTTTGAGCAGTTCCTGACAGGCTTTTCTGAGGCGGGCCAGGTTGCGCTCGGAACGGGCTTCGATGTAGCACCGGACCATGGGTTCGGTGCCGCTGGCACGGAAAGCGACCCATTCCTGGTTGGGGAGGATGAACTTGTAGCCGTCGGTGGTGATGAATTGCTGGACCTTGAAGGGCCCGATCCGGTCGAGTCCGGCTGCGAGCCGTTGCAGAATGGCCTCTTTTTGCTCCGGAACGATGCGGATGTTGAGGCGCTCGGTATGGAAGGGGCCGGTTTGTTTCTCGAGGTCGGCCAGGATCCGGCCCAGAGGCCGGTTTTCCGTGGCGACCAACTCGGCCATGAGCAGGCAGGCCAGGATTCCGTCCTTTTCGGGCACGTGCCCGCGGATGCTGAGGCCGCCCGATTCCTCGCCGCCGACGATGACCGGCTCCTGTTCCATGAGGGCGCCGATGTATTTGAAGCCGACGGGTGTCTCGTGGACCCGGATGCCGTACAGGGCGGCGACGGCATCCACCTGGTGGCTGGTGGGGACGGTGCGGACGACGCTGCCTTTCCAGCCCCGGTGTTTGACGAGGTGGTAGAGGGTAAGGACGAGCACCTGATTGGGGGTGAGCCAGCGTCCATCGGCATCCACCACACCGAACCGGTCGGCGTCGCCGTCGGTGCCCAGGCCGAGCCGGGCCTTTCCGGCGCGCACGAGCCGGCTGACCTCGGCCATGCCCGTGGCGTCCGGCTCGGGATGATGCCCGCCGAAGAGGGGGTCGGGCTTTTCGTTCAGTACGAGGACGCGGGCACCGGCTTCGCGCAGGAGGGTGTCGAGGTAACCGCGGCCGGTACCGTGGCAGACGTTGACGGCGACCTTCAACCGACGGCGTCCGATGACCTCGAGGTTGACCAGCTTGCGCACCTGCCGGAAGTAGGCCGGTTGCGGGTCGAAGGTGGGGCATGTGTACGTGCCGATGACGGAGCCCTGGAACGACCAACCTTCGGCCTGGCGCCTTGCGATGGCCTGTTCGATTTGTTGGGTGACCTCGGGCGGGGCAGGGGCGCCGTTGCAGGGCGAGAACTTGAGGCCCTGGTACTCGGCCGGATTATGGCTGGCGGTGAAGTTGATGCCGCCGAGGGCGCGGCGGGTGCGGATGGCGTGGGCGACGACGGGTGTGGGGGTGTCACGATTGCAGAGCAGGGGTTTGAGGCCGGCGTGGGCGAGGACTTCGGCGGCAGCCAGGGCGAACTCCCGGCCCAGGAACCGCGTGTCGTACGCCAGGATCACGATGGGGGGACGCTCGCGCAGGGGTGAATCGGCGCGCTGGCGTTCGGCCAGGAGATAATCGGCGATGCCGCGGGTGGCCAGACGCACGTTGTCGAAGGTGAAGTCCTGGGCGATGATGCCGCGCCAACCGCTGGTACCGAATTTGATGGGGGTGGCCATGGCGGGTTGCAGTTGGGAGAGGTTTGCTGATGGATGGGCTGAAAGGTTTCCGTTCGTGGCTCAGGTTTGCCAGTCGAACCCGCGCTTTTTGATCTCGTAGAGGAGGCCGATTCCCAGCAGGGCCAGAAAGGGCAGGATACCGCCGAAAACCAGGGCACGGGTGGCGGGTTCGGCCAGCATTTCACGGTACACGACGGCCCACGGGTAGAGGAAAACCACCTCAATGTCGAACAGCAGGAAAAGCACGGCCACGAGGTAGAAGCGGATGCTGAGCCGGCCGGGGGCGGTTCCGGCCGGGATCATGCCGCATTCGTAGGGTGTGTCCTTGATCCGGGTGCGCCGGGCGCGTTTGCCCAGGAGGAACGACAGGACGATCATTCCGCCGACGGCCGTGACGGCCAGGGCCAGCAGGACCAGGACACCCCAGTACTGTTGGAGTTGCGACGCGGTTTGCATCGGCGTTGGATCCTACCGGTTGGACCGGGTGGGTGGCAAGTGCGCCAGCCGGAGGATTTTTCGCTGGCGGAGGGGTGGAGGAGACGGGCATGGGGTCGGCACGGGCGCCGGCCGCCCGATGTACGGGCCGTGCACGTGGGGTGCATGGGGCGGTGTTTGGTGGATTGGGACGTCTTGACCGGCGCGCCCCGGCGTTTCACAATCCAGTCGTGCTAAACCTGAGATTTCCCAATTCTCATGATCATGGAAGCGCGACCGTTGGGGTGGGGTCGGGGGTTTGCAGGGTTGGTTGGGTTCTGGTGTTGGGTGGTTGGTTGGCGTCGGCGGTTGGGTTGGTGGCGCGAGATTTTCGGGTGAACCAGTTGCCCAACGGTCGGGTGTTCGGGTGTGCGAACTGTCATATCAGTCCGTCAGGCGGCGGGGCGCGGAATCCGTTTGGGAACCGGGTGTTCCAGATCATTGGGGGTTCATCGGCCCCGGTACCGTTTTGGGGGCCCGGCTTGGCGGCGGAGGATTCGGATGGCGACGGGTACTGCAACGGCGAGGAGCTCGGGGACCCGGACGGCGACGGGCAGCCCTTGCCGGGTGCGATGGTGAGCAATCCGGGATCGGCTTCAAGTCGGCAGACCAACGCGGCGCCGGTGTTTGTGGGGGCGCCGTTGACGGAGGCGGTCAAGGGGTTGCCGTACGAGTTTCAGGCGACGGCGGTGGACCCCAACGCATGTCAGGGGTTGGCATTTGTCAAGGTGGAGGGGCCCACGTGGCTGACGGTGTCCACACAGGGCTTGGTGACAGGGGTTCCGTCGGAGGGCGATGCGGGGCCGGTGACGGTGACGGTGGAGGTGCGGGACAATGGGTCGCCGGCCCAGAGTGCGCGGTTGACGTGGACGTTGCAGGTGGTGTCGCGGTTTGAGGGTTGGCAACGGCTGCATTTTGCGCTGCCGGGAGAGGCGGCCCTGGCAGCGCCGGAGGCGGATGCTGACGGAGACGGACTCAGCAATGCGGCCGAGTATGCGATGGGTACGGATCCCCGGCGGCCCAACTTGCCGTTGTGGGCTGTACCCGGATTCGATCCCGAGGGGCGGTTGACCTGGAGTGTGCAGGTGCGGGATGACGATCCGCAACTGGTGGTGGATCTGGAACTGTCACCGGACCTGACGTTTGGCAGCGTGACGGTTGCTGAACGGCTGGTTAGTGATCCGGTGCCCTGGGACGGTTGGAAGATCGTGACGTTCCGGGACACAAGGAGCCGGTTGGAGGTGCCGGCGCGGTTTGGCCGGCTCAGGGTTCGGTGGAGTCCCTGAGGGGCTGCGGTGCGGTGGGTTGGGTTGAGGTGCGGCGGCGGTGGGGAAGGTTTTGGGACCGGCCAAGGCCGGGGGTTGTTCGTGTGCCGGGCTGGTGGGGCTCGGTGGGGGGCCGACCGGGTTTGACGGTTTGGGGGTGGCGGGCGCGTGGGGCGGGTCTCGCCTGACGGGG
>NZ_JAAKYA010000031.1:14267-42633 GCF_011044775.1 Limisphaera ngatamarikiensis
TACGATTTTCGCGGTTTGGCGCGCTTCACTTTTTCGTGGTCGGCCGGGTGGATTGTGGTAGGCTTGCGGGCGCGAAACGATCTTGAGGGAACCGATGAGCTTTTACGATCAATTGAAGTTCGACAGCAACGGGTTGATTCCGGCCATCATCCAGGATGCGGCGACCGGACGTGTGCTGATGATGGCCTGGATGAATCGCGCGTCGTTGGAGAAGACGATTGAGACGGGGCTGACGCATTTCTGGAGTCGGTCACGTCAGAAGTTCTGGATGAAAGGGGAGACCAGCGGGCATGTGCAGCGGGTGAAGGACATTGCGTTTGATTGCGACGGGGACACGCTGCTCATTCAGGTGGAGCAGGTGGGGGCGGCCTGTCACGAGGGGTACCGCTCGTGTTTTTACCGGTCGATGACCGGTCGGGGTGAGGGTTTCCGGATTACCGAGCCGCAGTTGGAAACCCCGGAGCAGATTTACGGGAAGAAGTAGGGTCCGGGGCGCGGGGTGTGAGGTGGCCGTGCCCGGCCCGGCAGACCGGCTTATTTCATGGAGGACCAGGTTCCGTTTGGCAGCCGGGAGTACTGGGTTCTGTTGGGGGTTTTGGTTTTGGCCCGGGGTGCGGATTTTTTGAGCACGTGGGTGGCGACGCCGAATCTGGTGTTGGAGGGCAATCCGATTGCCAAGCGGCTGGGTTGGCGATGGGGGTTGGCGGTGAATGCGCTGGTGTGTGTGGTGCTGGCGCGGTGGCCGTTGGCGGCGATTGTGGTGGCCACGGCCAGTGTGATGGTGGCGGCGCGGAATTTTCAGTCGGCCTGGTTGATGCGGTCGCTGGGGGAGCAGAACTATCGGGATTGGCATGTGGAACGGGTGCAGGAGACGCGGATCTCGGTGTATTTGTTGTGTTTGGCGGCGCACACGTTGTTGACGGCGCTGGTGGGCGGGGCGGTGATGTTGTTCAGTGGGGGGCGGTTGATTCCCCTGGCGATTGGGATGGGCATTGTGGCCTATGCGGTGGCGGTGGCGTTTTACACGTTGCTGGGGATTTACCGGCTGCGACGGAGCGGCCGGTTGACCTGCACTTCGCGTCATGCAGATTTTTCCTGATCGAGAGACGTTTCGGCGGTTGGCGGCCCGGGGGAACCTGATTCCGGTAACGTGCCGGTTGCTGGCGGATTTGGAGACGCCGTTGTCGGCCTATCGGAAGTTGCGCGGGCAGGGGGAGTCCTTTTTGTTCGAGTCGGTTGAAGGGGGCGAGCATCTGGGTCGGTATTCGTTTGTGGGGACGAATCCCCGGGCCGTGATCCGGCAGGTGGGCAGCGAGGTTCGGCTGACCGAAGGGGGCCGGGACGCGGGGGTGTGGCGGGTGGTGGGTGCGCGGGGTCGGCCGGTGGCGGGGGAGGTTCGGGATGGTTTGGAGGTGGTGGAGCGGGTGATGGGGCGGTATCGGCCGGTGCCGTTGCCGGGTTTGCCGAGGTTCATCGGGGGTGCGGTGGGGTATGTGGGGTACGAATTCATTCATGACATTGAACCGGTGGTGCCGCGGCCGGCGCGGGACGAGCTGGGGACGCCGACGTTGTATCTGGTGCTGGCGGATCAGCTGCTGATTTTTGATCGTGTGAAGCAGACGTTGACGGTGCTGGTGAATGCGTGGGTGGAGGACCCGGCGGGGGTGGACGCGGCCTATGACGAGGCGGTGGAGGAGGTGGAACGGTTGCTGGCGTTGTTGGAGGAGCCGGTTTCGCATCTGCCTGCCCTGTTGCCGGAGACGGTGCCGCCGGTGTCGTTTGA
Source organism: Limisphaera ngatamarikiensis (assembly GCF_011044775.1). Classification (NCBI taxonomy): domain Bacteria; kingdom Pseudomonadati; phylum Verrucomicrobiota; class Verrucomicrobiia; order Limisphaerales; family Limisphaeraceae; genus Limisphaera; species Limisphaera ngatamarikiensis. The sequence goes on from NZ_JAAKYA010000031.1 coordinate 16,051, forward strand.
GTCGAACATGGACCGCGAGACCTTTTTGGGGCACGTGCGGAGGGCGAAGGAGTACATTCGGGCGGGGGACATCATTCAGGTGGTGGGGTCGCAGCGGTTTCGAGCCCCGGTACGGGCGGGTGCGGTGGAGGTGTATCGGGCCATTCGGTCGGTGAACCCCTCGCCGTACATGTTTTTGCTGGAGTTGGAGGGTTTTGCGCTGGTGGGGGCTTCGCCGGAGATTCATGTGCGGTGTGAGGACGGGCGTGTGGAGATCCGGCCGATTGCGGGCACGCGGCGTCGGGGCCGCACGGCCGAGGAGGACGCGGCCCTGGAGGCAGAACTGTTGGCGGATCCGAAGGAACGGGCGGAACATGTGATGTTGGTGGATCTGGCGCGGAATGATCTGGGTCGGGTGTGCGAGTATGGCTCGGTGCGGGTGAAGGACCTGATGGTGATCGAGCGTTACAGTCATGTGATGCACATTGTGTCGTCGGTGGAGGGTCGGCTGGCGGGGGGGCGGAGCCCGTTTGATTTGATGCGGGCGACGTTTCCCGCCGGGACGGTCAGCGGGGCGCCGAAGATCCGGGCCATGCAGATCATTGCCGAGTTGGAGGGGACGACGCGGGGTCCGTATGCGGGTTGCGTGGGTTATTTCGGGTTCAATGGCAACCTGGACACGTGCATTACGATTCGGACGGCGTTGTTAAAGGACGGGCATGCGTATGTGCAGGCGGGGGGCGGCTGGGTGCATGATTCGGAGCCCGAGGCGGAGTTTCAGGAGACGGTGAACAAGGCGTCGGCGATGTTTCAGGCGATTGCGCTGGCGGAGCATTTTGGGCGGGGGGCCGCGGAAGGGGTTCCTGCGGGGCGGGCGTAATGGGTGGCTGAGGATTGTTGGAGGCCGCCATGCCGGTTTTTTACGATTGCCAGCGTTGCACGGCCTGTTGTCGTTGGCCCGGGCAGGTGCGGGTGACCGAAGAGGAGATTCGCCGAATGGCGGAGCATTTGGGTCTGGATGAGTTCACGTTCATTCAGCGGTATTGCCGGCTGGCATTGAATCGTTACGGGTTGGCGCTGGCGGAGCGGGAGGACGGTTCGTGTGTGTTTCTGGAGGGTCGGGAATGCCGGGTGCATCCGGTCAAGCCCCGGCAGTGCCGGGATTTTCCCAATTTATGGCGTTTTGAGGGATTTGACGCGTTTTGCCGGGCGCGGCCGGTGCCAATGGCGATGGAAGAGTACGTGAGGGCGGTGGCTGCGGCGACGGGTCGTTCCCTGGAGGAGGTGCGGAGGCTTGTGGAGGCGCGCGGATCGGACTCTCATGTGCCGGTGCGGGGTGGTTCACAACTCGCGCCATGAGGTGACGAGGAAGCCGCGGCTGGGGCCGATGCGGCGCAGGTTTTCGTCGTAGTGGAAGTTGAAATGTCCGTTCATTTTGACGGTTTTGGTGACGGACGCACCGATGAAGTCCTGGGTATTGTTGCCGCCTCCGCCGAGGGTGAAATCGGCGTTGGGCGCATAGATGGCACCGGTGAAGGCGGCATTGCCGCCGAGGCTGATGCTGGTGTTGCGCGGGGTGCCGAAGTAGAGGAAGTTTTCGGCCCTGCCACTGGAGTTGATGATACCCTGTCCCTTAACCGAAAAACTGGGGGCATCCACGAACAGCATCAACCGCGCGTTGGGGGCCAGGTAGATCCGGTCTTGGCCCGCGAGGCTGGTATTGCCGGTCAGGATGAGCGTGGCCTGGACGTTGGTGCCGACGTAGAGGCTTCCCTGGAGACCGGCCGTCCAGTACCGGCCGCTCGTGAGGATTACGTGTTTGTAAGGTACGCCGTCGAGGGTCACCGAGACGGCAGGCAGATAGAACGCGCCCGAAAGAGGTGCCGTGACGGGCGGGAAGGCCACGTTGAAATCGTCGTTGGTGCCGCCGGAGACGTAGCCGCGGGGGCCGATGGCCACGGTACCGTTGGGTCCCGTCATGGCACGACCGTTGATATTGGCGTTGCCGACGTTGATGGAGTTGATGAGTCCGGCGTTGGTGGCGACGTCCCCGTTTTTCTTGCGTTTTTGGGGGTTGGCGAACGGGTACATGCCGTTGTCGCTGTGATTGGGATCGCCGGAATCAAAGCTGTCGGTGGTGACGTTGTTGCCGGCGAGGTCGATCCGGCCTTCGGCGGCCATGGCGACGCTGAAGAGCGGGTCGATGCGGGTCAGGACCTGGACGGTACGGGGGACTGGGGTGTAGACCTGTGAATCGCCGCCTAGGATGGTGGCCGGGACGGTGGTGGAGGGGATGAGGTCTGCCCGGCTGACCACGCCGGTGGCGAAGATTTGCGGGTTCATGCCGTTGAGGACAATGACCACGTCGTAGTAACTGCCGTTGCCGAGGTACCGACGGGGCGCGCGGTAGGTGTTACCCTGCTGGATCCAGCCGTGGGTGGCGAGGTTGTTGGTGGCGGCCCGAAGGTCGAAGAAGGGCGCATTCCGGTTCAGGTGGGTCAGGGCTTCTTCGATTCCGGCTTCGGTCATGGCCAGGCTGGCATTCCAGCAGAGGGAACGTGCGACCGAAAGGGATTGGGACTGGACGAGCATGAGGGTGCCGGCCAGGGTGAGGCCGAGGATGCCGCAGGTCAGCAGGGTTACCAGCAGGATCTGGCCGCGGGCCGGGATGGATTGGCGGGACAATCGCATGGCTCGGTCAGTTGCGGAGGACGATGCGTGCGGTCTGCACGCTTTCGGTTTGGAGCAGGTTGCCCAGGACGCTCCGGGAACAACGCCAGCTCATGTCCACGAGCTTTGCCTGGCGGATGTCGCGGGTGGGGTAAAACCCGAACACGCCGTTGCTGGGGGTGCGTTGTGAGATGTTGAAGCGGAAATGATCGCAGCCGACGAGCAGCGTCTGCTGTTCCCCGTTACGGTTGAGGGTGACGACCCGTCGTTCCGGGTCCCATGTGATTTGCAGGAGGGAACTGTCGAGGTTGGACAGGGTGAGCGAGGTCTCGGTTGCAGAGAGCACTCCGGCAGCCTGTCGGATTTCGCGGCTGAGGTTGTCCAGCGCATGGCGGGAACGTTGGTCGAGGTCGATGTAATTGACCATGCCGGCCAGACTGCGGGCGCTGTAAGACCAGAAGGCCAGGATGGCAGCCAAAAGGATGCTTCCAACGCCGAGCGTGACCATGGTCTCGGACAACGTGAAACCCTGCCGGGCGCGTCGGGCGGTGATGGTGCGCCTGCGGGTTTGTGCGCCCGGGTTAGTTGCTGAAGATGTAGTTCTGCAGGCCATATTGACTCACCAGGGTTCGGATTTCACGTTCCCGGACCACGCCACCGCCAGATCCTCCGCCAACCCATCGCACGCGGACCACCACCTCACGGAGGTCATCCGCGTAAGGGGCCGGGGGATCCAGTTGGACGGGTCGGATGGTCAACGTACCCGTATAGATGACGCCGGAACCCGTGGCGGGGTTGGTGGGGTTGGGCAGATAAAAGGCCGTGAACTGGGTGGGGATGAACCCCGGGGTATTGATTTGGTCCCAATTGTAAAGTCGGATGCCCTCCAGTTTTTCCAGCATCACCTGGGTGGCTCGCAATTCCTCGCGGACCATGGCGGTGTAGGACAGGCCTGCGCTCATGCCGGCGTAGAGGGACACGAGGAGGGTCCCGAGCAGGACCGTGGCCACCATGGCCTCCACCAGGGTGAAGGCCATCCGCGCCCGCTGGATGGGGCGGGTGCTCATGGGCCCACTGTGCTTCAGTTGTCCCGAGTTTTGCGTCATTAGGTCCTTGGAGCCGAGGTTGTGCGCGAGCAATTTCATTCTCGGACAAGAGCCAACAAAGCAGGTTGCGTGCCTTGCGGGGCGGCCAGGGTGGCAGATGTTCGCGTCATGGGGATGTCGCGTTATGGGATCGCAGCTGCCGGTCCGTGGGGGTGGGCGGGAGCGGCCCGTGAGGGGAAGGAGCAGGTGCGGGTAGTGTCCAGGTTCAGGACACGACTGTCGTGAAATGGGACAGGGGGTGGAGGATACGCGGCCCCAGCTGGACAAGGTTTGGGATGTCCCCGTCGTGGCATGAGACAGGAGGGGTCGAGGCGATCGGGGCTGGCGCATCCTGATTGTTGCAGCCTCCGGTTGGCCAGGGACCTCCACTCCGGCAGAGCCGACCTTTCCGGAGCTGGGGCTTCGACGCTTTCCGGCCGAACTTGGAGCACGGCGCCGGGGCGGTTTTCGCGGGTAAGGGCGGCAGTGCCCGTCCAAGAGGCCGCGTCCATCCTCCAGCAATGGGCGGGAGCCGGAATCCGAGATGCGTCCGGGCGGGTTTCTGGTTGTGAAAAGGCCTTGCCACGGGCACGGGTCTTTTCCACAACTGCGGCGATGCTGGCCAAGGTCTATTCCGGAGTCATTCAGGGAATTGAGGCCTATCCGGTGGAAGTGGAAGTGAACGCCGGCTGGGGTGACACGGCCATGGTGATCGTGGGGTTGCCGGATGCGGCGGTGAAGGAATCGCGTGACCGTGTCATGACCGCGCTGAGCAACTCGGGTTACAAGTTTCCGATGGGTCGGACGACCATCAATTTGGCGCCGGCGGATGTGAAGAAGGAGGGGCCGAGTTTCGATCTGCCGATTGCGCTGGGTTTGTTGGCGGCCACGGAGCAGTTGAAGGCCGATCGGCTGGAGCAGTTTCTGGTGGTGGGCGAGCTGGCGTTGACGGGGGCGGTGCGTGCGGTGAAGGGGGTGTTGCCGCTTGCGCTTTGTGCGCGGCAACAGGGCAAGCGGGGGGTGATCGTGCCGGCGCCGAATGCGAATGAGGCGGCGGTGGTGGAGGGGTTGGAGGTGATTCCGGTTCGGGATCTTCGCGAGGCGGCGGCGTTTCTGGCGGGCGAGGTGTCGATTCAGCCGGTGCGGTTGGACGTGCGGCGTTTGTTTGAGGGGCCGGTGGAGGACGAGGTGGACTTTGCCGAGGTGAAGGGTCAGGAGTCGGTGAAGCGTGCGCTGGAGATTGCGGCGGCGGGCGGGCACAACATCCTGCTGATTGGTCCGCCCGGCACGGGCAAGTCGATGCTGGCACGGCGGCTGCCGACGATTCTGCCGCCGTTGACGTTGGAGGAGGCGCTGGAGACGACCAAGGTGCACAGCATCGCGGGGTTGTTGCAACCCGGGCAGGCGTTGGTCACCCGGCGTCCTTTTCGGGCGCCGCATCACACGGCCAGTGACGCCGGGTTGCTGGGCGGGAATGTGAATCCGACGCCGGGGGAGATTTCGCTGGCGCACAACGGGGTGTTGTTTTTGGATGAACTGCCGGAGTTCAAACGGAGCGTGTTGGAGACCCTGCGGCAGCCGCTGGAGGAGGGGCGTGTGACGATTTCGCGGGCTGCGGGGAGCGTGACGTTTCCGGCGCGGTTCATGTTGGTGGCGGCGATGAATCCCACGCCGGACGGCAAGATGCCGGGCGAGTCGCGGTGTTCACCGCGGGAGATCCAGAACTATTTGAACCGGGTGAGCGGGCCGTTGCTGGACCGGATTGATCTGCACATCGAGGTGCCGGCGGTGAGGTTTCGGGAGATGGCGTCGGATCGGCCGGCCGAGGCGTCGGCGGTGATTCGTGCCCGGGTGGTGGAAGCGCGGCGCCGGCAGCAGGAACGGTTCCGGGGCCGGGCGCGGGTGTTGTGCAATGCCCACATGGGCCCGCGCGAATTGCGCCAGTTTTGTGGGTTGGATGAAACCTCCATGGAACTGTTGCGGCATGCGATGAATGAGCTGGGTCTGAGCGCGCGGGCGTATGACCGGATCCTGAAGGTGGCGCGCACGATTGCGGATCTGGCGGGGTCGGACCGCATTTTGCCGGAGCACGTGGGGGAGGCGATTCAGTACCGGTCGCTGGACCGCCAGATTTGGGGTTGAGGGTGCGGTGTGGGGTGGGGCTCGGGGACGGGGATGCCCGATGCGCAGGTTCAGTGGGACGGGGGCGCGGCGTTGACAAAGGGGCTGAGGCTTCGGCAGGCTCAACGCATGGCAAAGCCCGCACTGGGGCGTGGATTGGGGGCGTTGTTGGGGTCGGGCACCCCGGCGACGCCACCCACGGCTGTTGGTGCCGCTGCCGCGGCGGCGCCGGCGTCGTTTTCTGGTGCGGCGGCCGGGGAGGTGCCGGTGCGTGTGCCGGTGGCGCAGATTCGCCCCAACTCCCTTCAGCCGCGGCAGGAGTTTGATCCGGCCTCGTTGGAGGAACTGGCCGAATCGATTCGTCAGCAGGGCATCTTGCAGCCGTTGGTGGTGCGTCGTCGTGGGGACGGCTTTGAGCTGATTGCGGGCGAACGTCGGTGGCGGGCGGCGCAGCTGTTGCAGCTGACGGAGGTGCCGGTGTTGATCCGGGACGTGGACGACCGGACCGCGTTGGAGCTGGCGCTGGTGGAGAACCTGCAGCGGGAGAATCTGAATCCGATCGAGGAGGCGCAGGGTTATGCCCAGTTGCTGCAGCAGTTCGGTTTTACGCAGGAGGAGGTGGCCCGGCGCGTGGGCAGGAGCCGGGCGGCGGTGGCCAATGCGTTGCGGCTGTTGAAACTGCCGTCGCAGGTGCAGGGGTATCTTCGGACGGGCCAGCTGAGTGTGGGTCATGCGAAGGTGATCCTGGCGCTGGAAGATGAACATTTGCAGGAGCTGGCGGCGGAGCAGGTGGTGCGGGAGGGTTTGAACGTTCGCCAGACCGAGGGGCTGGTGGCGCGGCTGCAGGCGGGGTCGGCCCGGCCGCGGGGGAGTCGCCGGACCCGGGCTCCGGAGACGGATGCGCAGGTGCGCCGGTTGGAGGACCGGCTGCGGGAGCGGCTGGGGACGCGGGTGCGATTGCAGTACAGAGAGGGGCGGGGGCGGCTGGAGATTGCCTTCTTCAGTGATGAGGAACTGGAACGCGTGTTGCAGATTCTGGGGGTTGGCCCCGACTGAGGCTTTTCGAAACCGACCGTGACAACCAACCATGAACCAAAACACACCTGAACTTCGTGCTCGTGCGGCCGAGGCGTTGGAAGCGGCGCGGCCGCGGCTGTCGCAACTGCGCGCGTTTATCGGCCTGGACGGATTTGTGGACGAGATCCTGCACGTGGTGGACAAGCGCCACAGTGCGGACCGGTACGATCGCGTGCCCACCATTGCGCGGCTGGCGGAGCGGCTGGCGGCGGCGGCGGGCAAGAGCACCAATCTCGAGCTGGTCTCGCAACTGACCAAGCTGGGGGGCAACGGGCCGATCATGGGCAACACGCTGGCCACGCTGGGGTTGCGGGTGACGTATGTGGGGAATCTGGGCTATCCGCGACTGCACCCGGTGTTTGAGGAGTTTGCCCGGCGTGCCGAGGTGCATTCCATTGCACCGCCGGGGTACACGGACGCCCTGGAATTCGAGGATGGCAAGGTCATGTTGGGCAAACATTCCTCCCTGCGGGAGGTGACCTGGGAGAATTTGATCCAGCGGTTTGGCCGGGACCGCCTGGCCGAGCAGATGGCCACGGCGGATCTGGTGGCGTTTGTGAACTGGACGATGCTGCCGCACATGAGCGAGATCTGGGCGGCAGTGTTGCGGGAGATTTGTCCCGGGCTGCCCGCCGGGGGTGCGCAGCGGACGATCTTTTTCGACCTGGCCGATCCGGAGAAGCGCACCTCGGAGGACATCCGGCGTGCGCTGGACCTGATCCTGGAGTTCCGGAAGTATTTCCGTGTGATCCTGGGTTTGAACGAGAAGGAGGCGTACGAGGTGGCCCGGGTGTTTGGGTTGAACAGGAGCGACGGGTCGCGCGCGGCGGTGGCGGCGCTGGCCCGGGAGATTCATCAGCGCGTGCCGGTGCACACGTTGGTGGTGCATCCGGTGGCGTATGCACTGGCCATCAGTGAGGGCCGTCTCAGCCTGGTGGACGGTCTGTACACCACCCAACCGCGGTTGACCACGGGGGCCGGCGACCATTTCAACTCCGGGTTCTGTCTGGGCAAGCTGCTGGGGTTCGACGACGACCTTGCGTTGCTGACCGGCGTGACCACCAGCGGCTATTATGTGATCAAGGCGCAGAGTCCGTGTGTGGACGATCTGGTGCGTGCGTTGCGCAACTGGCCGTCGGGCACGACCGGGCCGTACCGGTTCTAGGGGACGGACATGGTTTTGGAGGTGGTCCAGTACGGGGATCCGATCCTGCGGCGCAAGGGCGCCCGCATTGAACGGATCACGCCCGAGCTGCGGCGGCTGATTGCCGACATGTTCGAGACCATGTACGCCGCGCACGGCATCGGGCTGGCGGCGCAACAGGTGGGGCATGCGCTGCAACTGACGGTGATTGACATCCGGGGCGTGGAAGACCGGCCCTCGACGCTCGAGCTGAACGGTGAACCGGCGGATCCCTGCCGGCTCATGCCGCTGGTGTTGATCAATCCCGAGATCGAACCGTTGGGGCCGAGTGTGGCCGGGCCGGAAGGTTGCCTCAGTTTTCCCGAGATTTATGCGGAGATCGTACGGCCGGACCGCATCGAGGTCCGGGCCCTGGACGGCGAGGGTCGTCCCCTGCAATTCCGTTGTGGCGGGTTGTTGGCCCGGGCCGTGCAACATGAGTATGACCACCTCCAGGGGATCCTGTTCATTGACCGGATGGACCGGCGGGACCTGGAGCGTTTGCGTCCGGAGCTGGAGGCGTTGCAGGCGGCCACGCGGGCGCGGCTGGCGCGGCGTGCGGCGGCGCGTTGACCTCTTTGGCAACGGCACCGATCAGGGCGGGGCGATCCCGTTGGATCGGAGCTCCGGCGGGCCGGGTCCTGTCGCGGCCCGGCGTACGGGGTCCTTCCCGGTTTGATTCCGGCAGTCTATGGAACCCGGATTGTTGCATCGGCCGCGGAACCTGGACTGGCGTCGGGCCGCGGCTTTGTTGTATGGCGACTGGGGCACCAGCAAGGCTTACGTCACCGGGCTGGCCTTTTTGACGGCGGGGTATGCGGCGTTGCCGTTGATTGGGGCGGTTAGTTTGTTGGCGGCGCTGGTGGGGTATTGCTACACGGTGGTTTGCCGGGAGTTCCCGGATGGTGGGGGTGTGTACTCGGCGGCCCGTCATCAGAGCCGGTTTCTGGCGGTGATGGGCGCGCTGCTGCTGGTGGCGAACTTGACGGTGACGGCCGCGCTGAGCGGCTGGGCGGCGGTGACGTATTTCGGTTTGCCGGCCGACTGGGTCCGGTACGGCACGTTGGGGGTGATCGGGCTCATTGGTGCCATCAACTTTTTCGGGCCCAAACACACGGGCAGTGTGGCGGCAGGGTTGGCCGTGCCGATGGTGATGGTGGTGGGGGTGATCATCGGGTTGAGCCTGCCGCATCTTACCACGGCGCATTGCCAACCCTCGCATGACACCTTCCTTCACAACTGGGTGGCGTTTGTGGGGATCATTCTGGCGCTGAGCGGCGTGGAGGCGATTGCGAATCTGACGGGTGTGATGAAGCTGGACCCCGGTGCCACGCCGGAGCAACCGCGCGTGGCGGTGACGGCGCGGCGCGCGATTGGGGTGGTGGCGGTGGAGGTGGTGCTGGCGACGGTGTTGCTGGGTTGGGCCATGGTGTCGGTGCCGCCGGAGATGGCCCCTGTGATGAGGGAGCGGTGGGAGGACATGGTGCGGTTTTTGGGGGAATACTATGCGGGGTTGTGGGTCGGGCCGGTGGGCGGGCGCGTGTTTGGCGTGGTGGTCGGGATGGTGGTGGGATTGCTGTTGCTGAGCGCGGTGAACACGGCCATCGGGGCATTGATCGGGCTGTTTTACATGATGGCGCGGGACGGCGAGATGCCGCGGTCCTTCACCCGGTTGAACCGGCACGGTGTGCCGTGGCTCCCGTTGTTGCTGGCGATTGCACTGCCGTTGGCCACCACGGCCGTTGCCACCGACCTGCAGATGCTGGCGGGCCTGTATGCGATCGGTGTGGTGGGCGCGATTGCGGTGAACCTGGGCTCATGCACGTTCAATCGCCGGCTGGCCCTGAGCTGGTATGAACGCGCGGTGATGGGGTTTGCGTTCGTGGTCCTGTTTGCGGCGGAGATCACGATTGCCAAGACGAAACCGGACGCGTTGTTTTTTGCGGTTTGTGTGGTGGGTCTGGGTCTGGCCCTGCGGTTCTGGGCGCAGCGGCGGGCCGGGTTGCGCACGGTGGTGGTGAGCGAGCCGGTGGCGGCGATGGTGGCGCCCGGGGAGGTGCCGGGGTTCCAGCTCAAGCTCAACCCCGGCCAGAATCTGATGGTGGCGGCCCGGGGATTGACGCGGGTGTTGCGGTTTGCGCTGGAGGAGGCGCGTTTCCGGCAGGCCAACCTTTACGTGTTGTACGTGAAGGAGATTGCGGTGGCTCCGCCGGGACCGGTCGTGTTGCCCCGGAAACCGCGGTGGCAGGACGATCCGGACGCGGCGCGGATCATGACCACGGTGTTGGCGCAGGCGGAGCCGATCGGGGTTCGCGTGGTGCCCTTGTACGCGGTGAGCGACAATCCGGCGGCGACGATCCTGGATCTGGCGGCCACGATCGGCGTGGACATGCTGATTCTGGGTGCGCGGCATCGGCGCACGCTGGCCCGGTTGTTCAAGGGTGACGTGGTGAACCAGGTGGCCCGGCATTTGCCGGAGAACATCGAGCTGGTGATCCACGGATGAGGGTGGGACCGGGGAATCCGGCCCTGCGAGGGTCGAGCGGGCAGGGTTGTCGGGTTGCCACCGGGGCGTGGCACTTGCGCGAGGTCCGGACCGGGATCCGTTCAGGCGCCGAGCCAGCGGTTGACCCATTCCCGGCCGCCCAGCATCCACAGTCCTGCAGCCAGCGCCAGGTAGGGTCCGTAGGGCATGCGACTTGACCACTGGCGTCGTCCGAGGGCGATGGCGGTCAGGCCCACAACGGACCCGATCATGGAGCTGACCATCAGAGCGAACAGCACGGCGGGCCAGCCCAGGAACGCGCCGATGGCCGCCATGAATTTTACGTCGCCCAGTCCCATGGCCTCGCGGGGGAGGATCAACTGGTCCGTCCAGGCTTCCATGTGCACGACGGTGGCGGGGTCCAGCGATTCATTGCCGATCTGGAGGCGTTCCGGTGTCAGGCGCACCTCCACGTCGCGGTAGCACCGGTCCACCAGTTCGAGTCGCCGGGCGCGGAACCGGATGGTATCGCTGGTGCGGTAGAAGATTTCCTCGTAGGGGATTTGCCGGTCCGGCAGGTGGAGTGCGGTTTCGGAGAAGACGATCCGGGTGAGTCCCTGGAGGGAGACGCGCTGGCGGCCGAAGAGCCATTTGCCCATGCGGAGCACGCCATACATCAGGGCGGCGCCCGTACCCGCCCCGAGCAGGGCGTCGCGCAGGCCGGCGCCCACGGAGGTTTGGGCGTGCAGGGCCGGGAACAGGAACGAAGCCAGGGCACCTGCGGCCACGCCGCCCAGGGTGATTTCGTCCGGGATGATGTAGTGCTCGTAGTCAATGAAGGAGGCGACGATCAACGCGGCGCCGAAGAGGGCGTACGCCACGGCCACGGCGGGGGCAGTCGGACCGTGGACGGACCAGACGGCCAGGAACCAGAGGCCGGTGAGCAGTTCGACCCAGAAATAGCGGGCGGGGATCGGGGCGCGGCAGTTCCGGCATCGGCCGCGCAGCATCAGCCAGGTGACGAGCGGGATGTTCAGGTACCACGGGATGCGGTACCGGCAGTTCGGGCAGTGGGACGGGGGCGAGACCAGGCTCAGGCCGCGCGGCATGCGGTAGATGCAGACGTTGAGGAAGCTGCCCACGGCGGTGCCCAGAACGAACGCCACCACCGACCACAGGGGCGTTTCCGGTCCGGGCCAGTATTCGGGGTGCAATGGGGCGTCAAGCGACATGGAGATGTTCCATGAGGGCGCGGCGCATGACGGCCACGGGTGCGGGTTGACCGGTCCAGATCTCGAGGGCGCGTGTACCCTGGTAGAGCAACATGCTCAGGCCGTTGGCGGCGGGTTGGCCCGCGGCGCGGGCGGCTTGGAGCAGGGGTGTTTCGGCGGGGCGGTAGATCATGTCATAGACGGCGGCGGCGAGTCGGAGGGGGAACCGGGCGGTGTCGAGTGGCAGCGGGTCTTGCGGCCGCAGGCCGAGGGACGTGGCGTTGAGGAGCAGGTCCACCGGCTCATGGGGGTAGTCGAGTGTCACCTGGCATTCGGGGTAGCGTGTGCGGATTTCCTCGGCCACGGCACGGGCTTTGTCGAGGGTGCGGTTGACGAGGTAGAGGCGGGCCACGCCGGATGCGGCCAGTTTGAGGGCGGCGACGCGTCCGGCGCCGCCGGCGCCCAGCAGGAGGACGGACCGGCCGCGGGGCTGCCATTGGAGGTCTTCGGCCAGGGCCTGGAGCAGGGCGTCGGCGTCGGTGTTGAATCCGTGCATGCGGACCCGGGCGGGCTCCTCGGGTTCGGTCCATTGCCCGATGGGCTGCCAGGTGCCGTCGGCGCGCTGGCCTTCGAACCGCACGGTGTTGACCGCGCCCCATGCGCGGGCCGATTCATCCAGTTGGTCCATCATGTCCAGGGCGAGGCGTTTGTGGGGCACGGTGAGGTTGACGCCCACGAACCGCATGGCGGCGGCGCCGGCCAGTGCCTCGCGGAGTTGGTCGGGTGGAACCGGGAAGGCCAGGTAGCGCCAGTTGAGTCCCAACGCGGCCAGTGCGGCGTTGTGCATGGCGGGCGAAGCCGAATGGCGCACGGGAAATCCGAACACGGCGCAGTACCGTGTCGAGGCATCGATCGGTCGTGCAAAGGCGTCTGACACGGTGCCGGAATGTAGGGCGGGGACGATCGGTAAAAAAGGCAAAAGCGGTGCCGGCGCCGTTTCGGGAGCTCCGACCTGTGCACCGGGGGATCGGGTTCTGTTTTCCAACCGTTGGTTGGTGGGGGAAGGGCGAGGTGGGTTGGAACCTTATCCAGCGCTAATTCAGGTAATGGGTGCTCTTACCGGCCGGTGCGATGGGTGTGGCAGAACCCCCCTCGTGCTCTTTTTCCTGACATGCCGCCACCGCTGTGACTGCCCGATGCCTTCGAGCCACAGGTGCTCCAGCAACTGGTCGTGCCCCCATGACCCGGGCCGAACGCCCCGCTGGAAGGCCGAACTCTGTATCCATCACCACCTCCACTACGCCACCCTTGTCGGCGAGCATCTTTGCTCCGTAGCCGAATCTCAGGGCCGTTGGTTGGCGTTGCCGGGTCGGAGTGTCCCTGTCCGGCATCTGCGCCTGCGCGGCGCCCGGATCGGCTGGTCCAACCAGCGACGGGCCGTTTGCCGCGATTGGCTGGCCCGGGACGTCCGCTTCTGCATCCTGGCTGATGCGCACCTACTGCCCGATCTGACCCGCCGCTCCCCGGTCCTCTGCACCGCCCGGTTTTCGGCCGACTGTCTGGTCCGGTGGGGCCACCCGATTGTGGCAGTGGAGGGTTTCGCCGATGGCGCGCGGTTCGGCGGCACCGTCTGCAAGGCTGTTGGCTGGCGGTGGCCGGAGCTCCGCCTGCAGGTGGGCAAGTGGCGGGTCGGCGTGGTCAGTGGCGTGGCCGTGGTGGGGCTGTGGAGCCGGATCAGCCCGGCGTTGTTTTGGGGCCGACCTTTAGCGTGAGGGGGTCGGTGCGGGACAAGGGCGATCCGGTCGGGTCGGGTTGGCTCCCAAAGCAGCCCCGGCCGGGGCTGGACCGGCTGCTGGGGCGGTGTTTGCCGCCCTGAGAGGGCAGGTGCGTCAAGGTTGAGTGCTGCGAGGCAGGCGCGAGCGCTGCCGGGTGGCAGGCTTATGTCTGCTGCGTTGCAACCACGCTCAAAGCGGCCCGCCGATTGCCTTCCGATGGCCTTCAAGGACATGCCAATTGCCCCCTCGGCAGAGCCGCTCACCACCCCTCGCACCCCAAAACCCTTCTTGAGTTGGCACTGGGTTTTGCACAGGCGCAGTTGAGTTTTTTTGTAGAGTCGAAGCCGGTGTGCGGGGAAGAGCCGCGACCAGAGCCCGTTGCGCGAGAAGGTTTCCAAGCACGGTAGCGCCTCGTCCCCGGCCGAACTCCGAAACGTCCCGGGCCGCTTGAACCGGCACTACGCCTGCCTCCCACAGGCAGGGCAGGCGACATGTCGCTTCCACCGGCCCGCTGCCAATCGGTTCCCGAGCCCGCCAGCCGCCAAAATCCCCGCCGCTGCGTCACCAATCACCAAAGTGCTGACCGCTTGGCCCGGGCCGGTGTCGGCTTGTGCGTCGTGTTGGGTACGCAGGCGTCGGCGGGTGTGCCCGGTGTTTGGCCTCCCGGTCGGGAGTGGCCAAGGGCAGTTGAACACCGCTCAAGTGTTCCAGTACGACACTGGCGTCGGCGATGGGCATTTTGCCGGGGGCCGGGAGGCTTCAACCCGCCTGGAGCAGCGAGCCACGGCGGGTTTCAGTAGAAATTGCCGACACGGGTACAAGCAGGATCATTGACATGGCTGCAGCTTCCACACCCGGCAAGAGACTGAAATGCGCCCGGCCACAGCCCTGCGGAAGCGCGATGTTGCAGCAGCCCGGGTTTTCATTATCCTCACCGGCGATGAACCGCACCGCGTAGGAAATTGGCGACAACGCTCGATCTGCGACCGTCGTGAACCGGTCTTGAGATGGAACCACTCGGCATATGTCTTCTGCTCGCGGTGGGGCTGCCCTTGCTGGGCAGCCCGCTTGTGGCGTTGGCCGGACGCAAACTTGGATTTCGTGTCGGCTGGCTGGCGTTGACGTTTGCGCTGTCTTCCACCGGCGCGCTGCTGGCGCTGGCAAAGAGTGTCCCCCTGCCGGGCCGCACGGTGATCGAGTGGCCGTGGATACCCTCGTTGGGATTAAATCTGTCGTTCCTGGTGGACGGACTTTCGATTTTCTTCGGGCTGGTCGTGAGCGGGATGGGCTGCCTGATCATCTTCTATGCGATGTTTTATCTCGGGCGCGACCACGAACACCTCGGCCGGTTCTATTGTTACCTCGTGCTGTTCATGGGCGCGATGCTGGGCACGGTGTTCGCCAATCATCTGGTGCTGCTGTTCATCTTCTGGGAACTCACCGGCATTGCGTCGTTCCTGCTCATCGGTTTCCTGCACGAGGAGGAAGGCTCGCGCATAGGCGCGCGGCAGGCGTTGCTGGTCACGGGCTCGACCGGTCTGGCGCTGTTTGCCGGCGTGGTATTGCTCCAGCAGGTTTCGGGCACGGCCAGTCTGGCGGACCTGTTGGCGAACGGGCTGCCGTGGACCCAGCAGGGCACGGCGCTCACGGTGGCCATGCTGTTGATGTTTGTTGGCGCGTTCGGCAAGTCGGCCCAGTTCCCGTTCCATTTCTGGTTGCCCAATGCGATGGCAGCGCCCACGCCGGTCAGTGCGTATTTGCACTCGGCGACGATGGTGAAGCTGGGCGTGTTTCTCGTCGCACGCCTTTACCCGCTTTTCGTCGGGCACGAATACTGGATGCCGCTGCTGACCGTCATTGGTTTCACCACGATGGTCCTGGGCGCGGTGATGGCGTTGTTGTCGCACGACTTGAAGGCGATTCTTGCCCACTCGACCGTGAGCCAGCTCGGTTACCTGATCGGCTATTACGGCCTCGGACCTGCCAACGGTGTCGCATACGATTACCTGCACATCTTCAATCACGTCCTTTACAAGGGGGCGCTGTTCATGGTTGTTGGTGTCGTGGCCCATGCAGCGGGCATCCGCGACATTCGACAGCTGGGCGGATTGTTTCCCGGGATGCCGCTGCTCGGCATTACGTCGCTCATCGCCGCGGCGACGATGGCGGGTATCCCGGGCACATTTGGCTTTCTCAGCAAGGAGATGATGCTCAAGGAGATCTTCGGGGCGATGCGCACACAGGACGGACTCGGCTTCTACGCGACGGTGTGCGTGGTATTGACCTCGGTGGTGAAGGTGGCGTTTTCGGTGCGGTTGTTCGCAAACATTTTTCTCGGCAGGAAACCGGAGCAGGTCCGCCGGAACTTCCACGCGCCGTCCGTCTGGATGCAACTGCCGCCGGCGTTGCTGGCCGGCTGCGCGCTGGTGTTCGGCCTGTTCCCCGGACTTCTCGAAGGACCGTTCCGCGCGCTGGCGGTCGAGGGCTTAAACCGTCCGCAGCACCTCGCGCTCTGGCACGGCTTCACCAAGGAACTGCTGGTGAGCAGCCTCGTGGTTGCAGCAGGCTGCGCGCTTTATTGGCTCGGGCAGAAAACGGAGTGGCGGTGGCACAACATCCCGCGCTGGCTGCGGTTCGACTCGGCATTCGAGGCGGGGGTCGAAGCCTTCTCCACGTTCACCAAGACGGTCACGCGGCTTTTGTGCTCGGACCGGCCGGTGCATTACCTGCCCATCATTGCCACGTTCCTTGTCGCCCTGGTTGGAGGCAGCTTGCTGTGGAACATGACGGACCTGGCCGGTCTGGCAGCGCCGGACCGGGTCGCGGTGCATCCGTTGCGGGGACTGACGGCTGCGCTGATTGCCCTGGCAACCATTGGCGTATTGCTCCTGCGCCGATGGACGGCTCAACTCATCTGCCTGTCCGTCGCGGGATTTCTCACCTGCTTTTATTTTGTGCTTTATCGCGCGCCGGATCTGGCGCTGACGCAGATCCTCGTCGAGACGGTCACGCTGATTCTGGTGCTGCTGCTGCTGGCCCGGTTTCCCCGCCCGGCGCAGGAGGGCGAGGAGCGGCGCAAGCCCGGGATGCTGGAGCGGGCTTTCCACATGATCCTGGCGTTGAGCGTGGGCGGAGTGGCCGCGGCGATGGTGCTGTTGGTGACGGCCAATCCCCACCCCGATCCGATTGGCCGGAACTTCCTCGACCACACCGTCGAGCTCGCCAAGGGCGGTAACGCGGTGAACACGATCCTGGTGGACTTCCGCGGCTTTGACACGTTGGGCGAGATCACCGTGCTGGTCATCGCCACGCTCGGCTGCCTGGGCCTGCTCATGCGTTACAAGCGCACGCCGGAGGAATACAAACTGGGCCCGCTCGGCCCGCCGGGCTTCGGCGTGGAGGTGAAACGAAAGGACTGACATGACCGGCCCGCAATCCTACATCTTCAAAGCGGTTGTGCGTTTCCTGTTCTTTCCTGTGAACGTCTTCGCACTCTACCTGCTGTTGCGCGGCCATAATCTGCCGGGCGGCGGCTTCATCGCGGGACTCGCCACGGCGGTCTCGCTGATTCTCCTGAGCCTGGCCGTTGGACTGGAGGAATTGCACCGCGTCATGCGCATCGACGCGATGCGACTGGCGGCGGCGGGCCTGGCGGTTGCGACGTTGACCGGCGCAGCCCCGCTCCTGTTGAATCGTCCGTTTCTCGAACACTTCCACTTCCATTTCGACCGCGTTCCCCTCGTCGGGGAACTCCACGTTGGCACACCGCTGATTTTTGATGTGGGCGTGTATCTCATCGTGGTGGGCGTCGCCTGCAAGATCATTTTCGTGCTGGGCAAGTCCACGCAGGGCCTCCGCGTGCTTGTCGCCGAGGAAGAAGTGCGTTACAGCTCGCCGGTGGAGCGCCCCATCGAAGAGGACACTTCCCATATCTTCGAAGAACCCCGAAAACCCCAGAGGCCTCATGCAACTTGAAACCGGAATTCTTGTTGGTGTGATGTTCACCGTCGCTACGTATCTGGCGCTGCAACGCAGCTTCGTGAAAATCCTTTTCGGCTTTCTGATCCTTTCCAACGCTGCGAATCTGGTTGTGCTTGCCATGTCCGGCCGGCCCGACGGCAAGCGCGCGCCCGTGGTGCTGGATGCAAACGCGCCGATGGTTGACCCGCTGCCGCAGGCGCTCATTCTCACCGCCATTGTCATCGGCTTCGGCGTCGCGGCCTATTTGGTGCTCCTGCTCTACCGGTTGTTCCTCGACCAGAAAACCACGAATGCGGCGGAACTTTACGATGAGAGCAGCACGGGCTGAGAAGTGACGGAACACCACATGAGCTGGCCCATCCTCCCCGTCCTGCTGCCACTTGTGACGGCGCTGGTCGCCCTGTTTTGGGGACGAACTGGCGTCGCGCGGCGTGGACTCGTGGCGCTGTCGGCGGCAGCGCAATTGGCCGTGGCCATTTACCTCGGCGTGGAGACGATCAGGGGACACACGTTCGTCGTTGGCATGGGTGCGTGGTCGGCGAAATTCGGCATCCTGCTCGTCGTGGATTTGCTTTCGGCGCTGATGGTCACGCTCTCGACGCTGACGGCGCTGGCTTGCATTCTTTACGGTTATGCGGAAACCCCCGTGACCGTCGAACATCCGCTCCGGGCGCCGTTGGTGCAGTTTTTGGTGATGGGCATCAACCTCTCCTTCTGCACGGGCGATTTGTTCAATCTGTTCGTGGCCTTCGAGGTCATGCTCATCGCTTCGTATGCCCTGCTCACGCTGGAGGCGGACGATTGGGACATCAAACACGCCTTTCCCTACGTGGCCATCAATCTTTTTGGCAGCGCGCTCTTCATCAGCGCCTGCGGGCTGGCCTATGGCCTGTTCGGCACGTTGAACTTTGGCGAAATCATCCTTCGCGCCGCGCCGCTGGTGTCGGATTTCCGCCTGCACGTGCTGACGTTGCTCCTCATTGTCGTCTTCGGCATCAAGGCGGGGCTGTTCCCCCTCTACTATTGGCTGCCAAACAGCTATCCCACCCTGCCGATTCCGTTGGCGGCCCTGTTTGCGGGCATGTTGACCAAGGTGGGTGTGTATGTTCTGGTGCGCATCCTGGGCACGGTGCTGCCGCATGAACTGACCTTCTTGCACTCATTGTTGGCGTGGCTGGCCGGGGTGACGATGCTTGTGGCGGTCGTGGGCGCAATTTCGCGAAACTTCATTCGCGGCATTCTATCGTTCCACATCCTGAGCCAGATTGGGTACATGGTGCTGGCGCTTGGCTTCTTCACTCCGCTGTCCATTGCCGCCTGCATTCTCTACATCACCCACCACATTGTGGTGAAATCGTCCCTGTTCCTGATCGGTGGTGTGGCGGCCCGCCTCAATGGCACGGACAATCTCGACCGCATGGGGAATCTGTGGAAACGTGTACCCTGGCTGGGCGTGCTCTTCCTTGCCCAGGCCCTGTCGCTTGCCGGGGTGCCGCCCTTGAGCGGCTTTTGGGGTAAATATCTCATCGTTGTGGAAGGCCTCCGGCAGCAGCACTACTGGCTGGTCGGCGCATCCATTCTGGCAAGCCTCCTCACACTCTTCAGCATGTTGAAAATCTGGAATGGTGCGTTCTGGGCCGAATCGAAAACCGTGCCCGTGCGCAGCGGCGACCGGGGCTGGATGGGCATGACGGCGGTGGCGGCGGTCCTGACGTGCATTTCCCTGGCCATTGGGCTGGGGGCGGAAGCCTTTGTGCAAATCGCCATGCAAGCCGCCGAGCGCGCGCTCGATCAGCCGGGCTACGCGCAGGCAGTGTTGGGGTATTTGGGTAAAACAGCGGAGGGCCCAACGCCATGAAATCGCTGCTCCTCAACCTGCTGATTGCGATCATGTGGTTGCTGTTGAGCGCCGAGCCCTCGGTGACGACCTTCACGCTGGGTGGTTTGATGGGCTTTGCGTTGCTTGCGGTGTTTCACCGCGTGCTCGGCAGCGGCGATTACGTGCGGCGGGTCTTCGCGTTGGGCCGGTTCGCGCTCGTGTTCACTCGAGAATTCCTCCTGGCCAACGCCAGGGTTGTGTGGACCGTCCTGTTCCGCTCCAGGGAATCCCTGAATCCCAACTTTATCACCTACGACGTGGCCGGGCTGAAGCCGATTGAAATTCTGATCCTTTCGCACTGCATCACGCTCACCCCCGGCACGACGGCCGTCAAGGTGACCGATGATTTCCAAACCCTTGTGGTGCATGTACTCCACGCGGATGACGCGGATGCGATCCGCGCCCAGATCGACCGCGTGCTCAAACGCGGCATCCTGAGTTTCACCCGATGATGACGACCGTCCTTTACGTTGCTGGTTGCGTGTTGACGCTGGCGATTGCCCTAGGAATGGTCCGGCTGGTGCGCGGGCCGACCGTGATCGACCGCATCATGGCCTTCGACCTCATCACCACCAGCGGCGTCGGCATGATCGTGCTGCTCTCGATCCGGTGGAAAACCGCGATGTACCTCGAACTGATCCTGATCTATTCGCTGCTCGGCTTCTTCAGCACGGTGGCATTCGTCTTTTACCTGAGCCGGACGCACGACCTGGAACAGCTCTCGAAGGCTGATCCCCCGGGTACACATCAACCTCAACCTGCTCCCGACCATGACTGAGATTCTGACCGCCACTCTGGTCCTGAGCGGCGCATTGCTGATTCTCGCCGCTGCCATCGGGGTGCTGCGCCTGCCGGATGTCTTGTGCCGCTCGCACGCTGTGGCCAAGGCGCTGACGCTCGGCATTTTCCTGATGCTGCTCGGCCTGTGGGTTGACCAGGGCGAAAAACAAACCGCGCTCAAAATCCTGCTCGCCATCTTCTTCCAACTCGTCACCATCCCGGTCGGCAGCCACCTCATCGGCCTCCTGGCCTTTGAAAAGGACATTCCTCGCTGGCGCCACCGTCCGATGGACGATCATCGCGCAAAGGACGCCAAATGACCCGGGCCGCCCACCGGTGCAAACGGCGGAAGCAGCATCGAAGACCGGCGCATGGCGCCCGGGATGTGCGTTTGCCCATTTTCCCCTCGACCGGCCCGTGGTCCACGCCCGGCGACCCTGTGATCGGCCCGGGCGGCGGGCATCCGGCTTGCGGTTCAGGCGACGATCCCCTACGCGGCGGGAGACCGCATGTCGGTTTCGGCCAGACCCGGCAGCGCATCGGTGGGGAAGCGCCATTTGCGGCTGCGCTGGCAATCGCGCCGCGCCCGCTGAAGACGCGGCGGCTGGTCCAACCAGCGACGGGCCGTTTGCCGCGATTGGCTGGCCCGGGAGGTCCGCTTCTGCATCCTGGCTGAGGCGCACCTACTGCCCGATCCGACCCGCCGCTCCCCGGTCCTCTGCACCGCCCGGCTTTCGGCCGACTGTCTGGTCCGGTGGGGTCACCCGATTGTGGCAGTGGAGGGTTTGGCCGATGGTGCGCGGTTCGGCGACACCGTCTGCAAGGCTGTTGGCTGGCAGTGGCCGGAGCTCCGCCTGCAGGTGGGCAAGTGTCGGGTCGGCCCGGTCAGTGGCGTGGCCGTGGTGGGGCTGTGGAGCTGGATCAGCCCGGCGTTGTTTTGGGGCCGACCTTTAGCGTGAGGGGGTCGGTGCGGGACAAGAGCGATCTGGTCGGGACGGGTTGGCTCCCAAAGCAGCCCCGGCCGGGGCTGGACCGGCTGCTGGGGCGGTGTTTGCCGCCCTGAGAGGGCAGGTGCGTCAAGGTTGAGTGCTGCGAGGCAGGCGCGAGCGCTGCCGGGTGGCAGGCTTATGTCTGCTGCGTTGCAACCACGCTCAAAGCGGCCCGCCGATTGCCTTCCGATGGCCTTCAAGGACATGCCAATTACCCCCTCGGCAGGGCCGCTCACCACCCCTGGCGCTCCAATGCCCCTCTGGAATCAGCGCTGGGACTTTTGGTTTGGCCGGGTCATGGGCAGTTGACTGGGGGTGGCGGTGGGCAGAGTGTGGTGGTTGGGCACGGCTGACGGGTCCGGCGGGGTTTCCGCCGGGAACGGCAGCTGCGCCATTTGGGGTGGTAATTTGGGACTTGCGGTTGGCGGGTGATTGGGGCTTGGCGGAGGGGAGTTGGAGGACGTCGAAATGGACAGGCCGGGGAAAAGCGGTTCGCGACGGCACCGTTACCGGTTGCCCTCTCACTGGCGCGTGTTGCAGGAGCCGACCAGACAGGAGAAGCGGGCCGTACGGGGTCTTGCTGGGATCTGGTTGGCGGCGCTGCTGTATGTTGCGACCTGGTTTGCGTGTCGCGGACCCGGGCCGGGGTTGCAGATGATTGACCATGAGCTGGCGGATCCGGCGCGGATTGGGTTGAGCCGATAGGGGCCGGGGGTTGGTGGGGTGACGGCCGGGTGGAGAGCGCGATGGCGCGCCCGGCAGGATTCGAACCTGCGACCACCTGCTTAGAAGGCAGATGCTCTATCCAGCTGAGCTACGGGCGCGCCCGATTGCGGCGGCAACGGTTCCTGCCCGGCCCCGGGGACGCCGCGAACGTGGTCGGGCATGTCGCGGCGACCGGTGCGGCGTCCGACGTGCCACACCTGGCCGAAATTCGGCCCGGCTGTGGCGGGGTGGCGGCCGTGCCGTGTGCCCATTTCACTATGGCCGATGCCGGGGATTCGGCAAGGCGGCTTTTTGCGGGCGTGGGTGGGGTGGGAAAGATGGCCGGGGCTGCGGTGGGAGGTTTCAGTTTTCGGTGTCGGCTTGTGTGTGGGGGAGTTGTGACGGGGTCGGGGTTGCCGGGGTGGGCCGGGGCAGGTGACGGGCCTGGCGTCGGGGGATGGGGGCCGAAGGAACGGCGGGCTCGCATGGGTCGGGTTTGGCGGGGAGGAGGGCGCGGATGGCGGGGGGCAGGTCGCGATGGCCTGCGCGGGCGAAGTCGCGGGCCAAGGTGGCGGCGACTTCATGGGGATCCTGGCCGCGGACGGTGGTGAGGTATTGGAACAGCCATTGGGCCAGGCGGGGCAGGGCGATGGCGTCGGTGCGTTGGGCGCGGGCGTAGAGCCAATCGCTCCAATCGAGGAAGCTGTAGAATGGGGACCGGTTGGGTGTCCAGATGCGGGGTGTGGTTTCGACGAAATTGCCGCTGTTGGCGACGAGGTCCCAGTATCGTGCGAACCGGCGCAGGCGCTGCATGGTGGCGAAATCAATGAGTCGGTTTTCGAGGATTTCGTAGGGGGGCAGCGGGTTGTAGACCATGCCCCATTCGGCGTCGTGGCGGACGATGGGTGTGCCGCGGAGGCGTTTGAGGATGCCGAACTGGATTTCGTGGGGGCGCAGTGCCACGAGGCGGTCGAACCCGGCGGCGAAGCTTTCGACCGATTCGCCGGGTAATCCGGCGATGAGGTCGGCGTGGATGTGGACGCCGGTGTGCTCACGCAACCAGCGCAGGTTTTCCTCGAGGCGGGCGTAGTTTTGTCGGCGCGAGATGCGGGCGGCGACCTCGGGGTTGAAGGTTTGGATACCGACCTCGAACTGGAGGCTGCCGGGCGGGAACTGGCGGATGACCTCGCGCAACTCGCCGGGGAGCCGGTCGGGGATCATTTCGAAGTGGTAGAACCGGCCGTCGCGGTGGCGGCGGAGTAGGAATTCGAGGATGGCGCGTGCGACGTTGACGTTCAGGTTGAAGGTGCGATCGACGAATTTGAAGTGGCGCGCGCCGCGGTCCAGCAGGCGTTGGAGGGCGGCCAGGAAAGGTTCCAGCGGGAAGGTGCGGACGGGGATGTCGAGGGAGGACAGGCAGAATTCGCAGGAGAACGGGCAGCCGCGGGAGGCTTCGACGTAGAGGATGCGGTGGGCGAGGTCCTCGTCGGTGTATTCGTCGTAGGGGAGGTTGAGTTGGTGGAGGGCGGGCAGCGGGGCCTGGAGGATGCGGCGGGGCGGGTTTTGGCCCTGGAGGAGGCAGCGGGCCAGTTGGGCGAAGGCCAGGTCGGCTTCGCCGCAGATGACGTGATCGGCGGTTTGGGCGATGGGCTGGGTTTCGGTTTCGTAACTGACCTCGGGTCCGCCCAGGACGACCTTGAGTTGGGGTCGGAGGCATTTGAGGAGGCGGACGACCTCGGTGGCGGGCGTGGCGTTCCAGATGTAGATGCCGAGGCCGACGATGCGGGGTTGGTGTTGGAGGATGGCCTCGACGATGTCCACGGGTCGTCGGTTGAGGTCGAATTCGAGCAGGACGGTGTGCGGGCGCAAATCCCCGAGGTTGGCCATCAGATAGCGCAATCCGAAGGCCGGGTGGATGTATTTGGCGTTGAGCGCGGCCAGGACGATGTCCGCCATGCAGGGGGAAGGTAACGCAGGGCGCGGGCGGGTGCGATTTCGGATTTGTTGCGGTTTTGGGCCGGACGTAATTTGCGGGGCGATGAAGGCGAGGTTGGCCCGGTTTGGATGGTTGGGGTTGGCGATGGTTAGCGGGATGCATGCCATGGGTGCGGAACCGGACAGGGCCCGGGCGCGGGCCTTTTTGGAGTTTTACAATGCGACCTACCAGCGGTTGTACCAGGTATCGCAGGAGGCGCAGTGGCTGGCGGCGACGGACGTGACCCCGGAACACACGGGGCGGCGTGTGGGTGCGGATGCGGCTTTGGCGGCGTTTCTGGGGAGTCCGTGGGTGGTGACGGAGTGTCGGGCGTTGCTGGGTTCGGGTGCGACGTGGGATGAGTTGACGCGGCGGCAACTGGAGATGATTCAACTGCTGGCGGCGGAGTATCCGGGCACGCTACCCGAGGTGGTGAAGGAGCGTGTGGCGGCGGAGGCGCGTCAGAGTGCCACGCTGGACGGATTTGAATTTCGTTGGACGCCGCCGGGCAGCGGGCGCTCCGAACGGCTGACCGTCAACCAGATCGATGAGTTGCTGGTGAGCAGCACGAACCTGGCGGAGCGCCTGGCGGTGTGGGAAGCGAGCAAACAATCGGGTGTGGCGCTGAAGGAGGGTTTGTTGCGGTTGCGGGATTTGCGCAACCGGCTGGCGCGGGAGATGGGGTACAGTTCGTATTATGCGTTGCGGGCGGCGCATTTTGGTTTGACGGTGGCGGAGCTGCGGGCGTTGAACGAGCGGTTGGTGGAGGAGGTGCGGCCGTTGTACGAGCAGTTGCATGCGTGGGCGCGGCGGCGGTTGGCGGAACGGTATGGTCAGCCGGTGCCGCGTTTGATACCGGCCCATTGGTTGCCGAACCGGTGGGGTCAGGAATGGCCGGGTTTGGTGGAGGGCGTGGATCTGGATCCGCTGTTTCGGGGGCGGTCGGCCGAGTGGGTGGTGCGGCAGGCGGTGGCGTACGGGGAGTCGCTGGGTCTGCCCCGGGTGCCGGAAAGCTTTTGGAGGCTGTCGGATTTGTACGAGCTGCCGGCCGACAGTCCGCGCAGGAAGAACACGCATGCGTCGGCCTGGGATGTGGATTTATCGGGGGACGTGCGTTCGTTGATGAACGTGAGGGCGAACTTTGCCTGGTTCGCCACGGCGCATCATGAAATGGGGCACGTGTTTTACTTTCTGGCCTATGACCGGCCGGAGGTGCCGGTGGTGTTGCGGCGGGGTGCCAGTCCGGCGATGCACGAGGCCATGGCCGAGACCCTGGCGACGCCCACGGTGCAGCCGCCGTATTTGAAGCGGTTGGGGTTGTGGCCGGATGAGCTGGCCCCGGACGATTTGCGCTGGTTGCTGCAGACGGCCCTGGAACAGGTGGTGTTTATTCCGTGGGCGGCCGGGGTGATGGCCTCGTGGGAACACGACTTTTACGAGCTGGATCTGCCGGCCGATCAGTTGAATCGGCGTTGGTGGGAATATGTGGAGCGGTACCAGGGGATTGCCCCGCCGGCGCCGCGGGGGGAGGAATTCTGCGACGCGGCGACCAAGACGCACATCAACGATGATCCGGCCGAATACTACAAGTACGCGCATGCCTTTCTGATCAAGTACCAGCTGCACATGCATCTGGCGCGGCGGCTGGGGCAGGATCCGCGCCAGACGGACTTTTATGGTCGGCCTGAGGTGGGGCGGTTTTTGCTGGGCATCATGCGGGCGGGAGCCACGCGGGACTGGCGGGCTCTGATCCGGGAGGCCACGGGCGAGGATTTGTCGGCCCGGCCGATGCTGGAGTATTACGCGCCGCTGCGGGCGTATTTGGAGCGGGAGAATGCGGGTCGGCCGGTGGGTTGGTGAGGCCGGGTTCGGGTCGGTGTGCGGTTGTGGGCCGGTGGGTGCGTGGGGACGTTGGTGGCGGGGCGTGGGGTAGCGGGGAAGGGTGGAAGCCGGGCGGGCCGTCGTCCGGGGTTTACAGGCGTTTCAGCAGTTCGGCCCGGCTTCGTTCGTAGATTTCGTCGTGCAGGGAACGCCCGTGGGCGTCCATGGTGACCACGGCGGGGAAATTTTCGACCTCCAACACCCAGATCGCCTCCGGGGCGCCGAATTGATCGAGGAAATGGACCTCGCGCACGCGGCGGACGCGTTCGGCGAGGACCTGGGCGGCGCCGCCGACGGCGTGGAGGTACACGGCGCCAAACTCCTTGCAGGCGGCCAGGGTGCGTGCGCCCATGCCGCCCTTGCCGATGACGGCGCGGATGCCGAATTTGCGGATGATCTCGGCCTGGTAGGGTTCTTCCCGGCTGGAGGTGGTGGGTCCGGCGGCGGCGCAGCGCCAGGAGCCGTCCGGTTCCCGGAGCATGACGGGGCCGCAGTGATAGAGCACGGCGCCGCGAAGGTCGACGCCCTCGGGCAGGGCACCGCCCTCGTACAGGTATTTGTGGACGGCGTCGCGGCCGGTGTAGACGATGCCGCTCAGGGAGACCTCGTCACCGACGTGCAGGGCGCGGACCTGTTCCTCCGTCAACGGTGTTTGCAAAGTGATCATGTTCCGTCGTGCGTGGTGCGGCCGGGCCCGTGCGGGGCCGCGGCCTTTCCTTCATGGATACGCTCGATGCGGCCCCGGGTAAAGCGTCCAGAGGAGCCGGAAGGGGGGCGGTTCGGGCGCGGGGACGGGGTGGGTGGGGT
>NZ_JAAKYA010000032.1:0-1740 GCF_011044775.1 Limisphaera ngatamarikiensis
CGCATCCCCCCTCCTCCACACCGCCCCCACCCCTGTCCGAAGCCCCCTTCGACGACCGCCGCGTGTGGACCCTGATCGCCAGCGGCGGTGCCCGGGCCGTCCATCACATCGAATCGCCGGCCATGACCTCACTCTGCCGCATGAGCCGGGTCCACAACATCGAAGGATTGATCGCCCTGGTGAGCGTGATCCGACCCGGCGCAGCCAACGAACAAAACAAACTGCGCTTCACCCGCAGGTACCAGGGACTCGAACCCGTCACATATCCCCACCCCATCCTGGCCGAGTGCCTGGGAGATGCCTGGGGCCTGGTCATCTACGAGGAACATATCCTGTTGATCTGCGAACGCTTCGCCGGTTTGTCCCCCGGCCAGGCCGATCAGTTGCGACGGGCACTGAGCCGGGGACACATGGCCCGGGTGGACGCACTCGGTCGCGAGTTTCACCGGGCCGCCCGCGCCCGCGGACACCCCGAAGACCTCATCGCCACCGTCTGGTCCATGGTCCGCAATTTCGCCGGTTACTCCTTCTGCAAGGCCCACAGCACCGCCTACGCCGTGGAAGCCTACCAGTCCGCCTGGCTGAAATGTTATTTCCCGGCCGATTTCATGGCCGCCGTCCTCACCCAGGGCAAGGGATTCTACGACCCCCTGGTGTACGTCCTCGAATGCCATCGCCTGGGCGTGCCGTTGCTCCGACCTGATGTGAACCAACCCGGCCCGCGCTTCGAAGTGGAAACCCATCCGCGACCCGCCATCCGGGTCCCGCTGACCCGCTTGAAAAACCTCACGGAGAAAACCCGGGACCGTCTCCTGGACGAACGGGCCCGCGCCCCGTTCACCTCCATGGCCGACTTTTACCAACGGGTGCAGCCCCTGCCCGAAGAACTGGAAGCCATGGTCCGCGTGGGTGCCTTCGACGGCTGGAACCTTCCGCGAACCGCCCAGTTCTGGGAAGTCCGGCGACTGCTCCGACACCGCACCTCCAACGACCGCCCCACCCAGGGCTGGCTGTTCCCCGAACTCGCACCCGAGGCCCCTTTCACTTCCGGTATCCCCGCCCACGTGAACCTCCCGGCCCGCCAACCCACGCTCCAGGAACGCCTGGCCGACGAACTCGAGTTGCTGGGCTTCCCCGTCAGCGCACATCCCCTGGCGTTGTACCCGGACATCGCATGGGAATCCTATTGCCCGGTCTCGTGCCTGGCCGAACACGCAGGCCAACAGGTCACCACCTGCGGTCTGGTCGTCGAACAACGAGTCCACCACCAGATCACCGGCGAACCCATGAAGTTCCTCACCCTGGCCGATTGGACCGGCATGGTGGAAACCGAACTGTTCGCCCCCACCTACCGCACCTACGGACCGGTCACCCTCCGGTACCCGGTGCTGGAAGTCACCGGCAGGGTGGAACCTTTCGAAAACGGATGCGGATTCACCCTGCGGGTGGAACGGGCCGGCCCGCCCCGCCGCCGATCCTCACCCCACCGGCCGGCTACCGCCCCTGACCCAACCTCCCACCAAGCCGCCCTCCCCGCCATCGCTTGAGCCCCACGCCCAACCCGGCCCGTCGCCCCCACCCCCACTCACCTCAACACCATACGCACCCACTGCACCAGGAGCACCACGATCACAGCCGGACAAAACCACCGCAGAAAAAAGCCCCATAACCGCACGCGCCACCGACCCCACCGGCCCCCCACAAACCCCGGGCACCCCACAGCCGCCTCCTCCGCCGCCG
>NZ_JAAKYA010000032.1:1854-24107 GCF_011044775.1 Limisphaera ngatamarikiensis
TTCCACCGACCACCGCCACCCCGTAAACACACTCAACAAAAGCGAAATCACCAACAACAAGCCCGTTCCAAACACCTGGTCCAAAATGCCCATCACACCCGTCTGCCCCGCCCAGTGCACCTCCGAGAAAAACCGCACCCCACCCACCGACAACGCCGAGGGAATCCCCGCCACAAATGCAGCCCCACCCACCGACCACGCCGCCCCGGCCCGACTCACCCCCTTCTCCCGAACCAGCCAGGCCACCGGCACCTCCAACATCGCAATCGTCGACGTCAACGCCGCCACCACCAGCAACGAAAAGAACAACGTCCCGATCACCACCCCGCCCGGCATCCGCGCAAACACATCCGGCAATGTCTGAAACGTCAGCGCCGGACCGCCCGCCGGATCCCGACCCAGCGCAAACACGGCCGGAAAAATCATCAAACCCGCCACCAACGCCACCAGCGTGTCCAGGCCCGCCACCCACAGGCTCGCCCGCGGCAACGGATGCGACCGGTCCAGATACGACGCGTACGTGATCAGCAAACCCCAACCCACCCCCAGCGAAAACATGACCTGCCCCACGGCCTTCAACAACACCTCCGCATTCAGCTTGCCGAAGTCCGGATGCAGATAATACCGCACACCCGCTCCCGCACCGGGCAACGTCACACTCCGAATCAACACCACCAACATCAACAACCACAACAACGGCATCAGACGCCGCGACCACCGCTCAATCCCGGCCGCCACGCCCGCCTGCACAATCGCCACCGTCCAGGCCAGAAAGACCGCAAACGAAAGCAAAACCGGCCCCGGCGATGCCGCAAACGCCGCAAAATCCAGTCGTAGACCCAGAGCCGTGGCCACTGCGTACGCCAGCGCCCAGCCCGCCACCACCGAGTAATAACTCAACACCACAAAACAGCAGATCACACACAGAAAACCCGTCCACGGCCAGAACGTCCCCGGCGCCAGTTCCCGCAGGCTCCCCACCACATCCCGGCCACCGCGCCGACCCAGCACCAGCTCGTTCAACATCAACGGCAACCCCACCAGGGCCACCGCCACCACATACACCATCACAAAGGCCGCACCCCCGTTCTCACCCGTCAGATACGGGAACCGCCAGATG
Source organism: Limisphaera ngatamarikiensis (assembly GCF_011044775.1). Lineage (NCBI taxonomy): Bacteria > Pseudomonadati > Verrucomicrobiota > Verrucomicrobiia > Limisphaerales > Limisphaeraceae > Limisphaera > Limisphaera ngatamarikiensis. Next base: position 2,975 of record NZ_JAAKYA010000032.1, read on the forward strand.
TTCCCCAACCCGATCGCCGAGCCCGCCGCCGCCAGGATGAAGCCCGCACGCGACCGCCAGTGTTCCAGTGGCTGTTGCGCCTGCATGCCCTTTCCCATACGGAAACCACCCGCCCCTTCCAAGCCCGATTGTGGTTGCCCCGGCATGGCACCCGGTCACAGCCCTCGGCCCACCGCGACCAGGAAGTGAACCCCCAAACCTCCATTGTCCGGTCGGGCTCGATATTGAACCAATCGAGTCGACCCGCCGCCCGGGTCCGGGGCATTCACGAACAGTGTCGCCGGCCGGGATCCTCATCCCGCAGCAGTCCCCCGAGAGCCATCCCCACAAACCGTCCGGCTCAAACCCCGCACGGCCCTCGCCACAGCGGCGTCCCCGGCAAAAGGTCCACTCTTACACAACCCGCCCCGACATCACTGCCCCTGAAAACACGGCGGCCCGGGAATCGGGCGGACACGTCCCCGCGCCCGCACCCATCCCCGGGCCGCAACCGACCCCACGGATTAGCCGACCCTTACGGCGCCGCCAGTCGGAAGTACAACAAGCCGGACCCGATCGTGTGCGTATACGGACTGCTCGCGGCCGGCACGTTCGTCCATGGCCCCGTCACCGTCGGAGCCGCCTGCAACACAAACCGCGGATCGCTCCAGCTCAGCACCAGGTTGTTCCCCTGCCGGGCATGCACCAGCGGGATTGGTTGCAGCACCGCCGCCTGCAGAACCTCCACCTTGAATTCCTTGAACTGGAAATCAAACGCGGTGGTCTCCAGGGAGTTGGGACGAATGGCAAACGCGTCAAACCGATGGTACGCATACACCGGATCCCGGCCGGTTACGCTCCAGGTGTTCTGACCGTCCGTAATCGTCACGGACACCTCCACCTCGTTCTGCGCCAGACGCGTCACCATGAACTCCAGCGTGTAATCCACAAGGTCCTGGAACGCCGGCGCATTGGTTGCCTCGGTCGGGCCCGTGGCCAGTGAAACCGGGTAATCGCCCGTGGACCCCATGAGGTTCTCGCTGCCCAGCACAGTACGCACGCGCAGGTTGATGGGGCTGGTCCCGAAGGTCTGGGCGTAATCAATGACCGCCATGTAACCCCGCACGTTCAGACCGTTGCCCGCGCTACCGGAACCGAAGTTGTCTCCGGTTACCCGCCGACCTCCATCGGCATAATCAAACAGCCCCACCCGCAGGTTCCCTCCGGACGGAACAATCTGCGTGCTGTTCCAGCGCCAGGTCACCTTGATCGCATTGCCCACCTCGAGGTGCACCGGCAGGTTGGTCTCCGTGTCATCGGTGAAATAGCCAATCCACAACCGCGAACTGTTGGGGGCGGGCTGCCCGTACAACAGGCCGTCCAGGAAGTACAGGGAACCCGAACTGGAGGCAAACCACACTGAATTGGAAATGCCCACCGGACCGGTGGTCCGATCTCCATCCGCCCAGGTGTCATGCAACACCAAACCGGGCGGGGTCGGCACCGGCGGCACCACCGTCACCGTGGCCACTGCGGACGTGACGGAGGTCTGTGCGCAACCAACCGTTACAATGCAGCGGAACTGGATCCCGTTATCCGCCAGATGAAGGTTCGGCGTCGTGTAGGCGGGCGTGGTCATGCCCCAACCCGCCGTCGCATTGACCCAGGTCTGACCTCCGTCCCGGCTCACCTGCCACTGGTACGTCGGTGCCGTGCCCTCGGCCGCAAGCGTCAGCGTGGTGTTCACTCCGGCGGTGATCACCACGTTGGTCGGTTGTTCCGTGATCACCGGAGGCGAGCATTGCAACGGTGATGGTGTCACCTCCGCCCACGTGGTCGCCACCCGCAGTTCATCAAACGAGGCATTGGCCCCGGAGACGATGTAAAACCGGCCCGGGCCCGTGTTGCTCGTGTCTTCCAACCCGTCCATGGCCGTGGCATGGGGCGGAGGCACACTCTCTTCCGGCGAACCCATGGTGGTCGGATCAGGGTTCACCCACAAATCCACCACGTCATCCCCACCGGCAATGATCTGGTGCCGGATCACCACCAGCACCGGCGTGTTCACCGGGATCAACTTCGGGGCCCAGGCCACCGCCCCGTTCGTCTTGGCCACGCCAATCTGGCACTGATCGCCCACCGACCGGGCGTAGGCCCGCACCGTGTACGCACTGCCACTGTTCTGGCGGTTGATCTGTACGATCGGTTCCCCGGCCGGGTCCACATCCGCCGCGTTGTGGAACTCGTAAAGGAACGAGTAGTACACGTTGGTCGTGCGATTGGCGGGAAACACCCCGGTCACCGGGGCAAAGAGGTTGTAGGTGGTGGTGCTGTCTGTGGCGGAGACGTCGGCCTTGTCGCCGGCCGATGGCACCAGCCCCAGCGGCGTACCGTCCAGGCTGCCGCTCCCGGCCGTCACCGTGACATTGGCGGTGGAACCGTTCCACCCCTCCGTCTGGCCCACCACGCCCAGGTTTCCACTCTGAAATCCCACCATCTGACTGGTCCGCATCAACACGGCCCCGGCCGGTAACGTCAACCAGCACAGGCCGACCAGTGCCAGGAACCAGGTCCGCAAACTCCTCAAGGACCCTCGGGAACAAACGCCCGCCATGGAGAACGTGTTTTGCTTGCTCATAACCATCAGGGGTTGTCTGCGCATCCACTCGTAGTAACACATGGGAACGATCCCTTGCCTTTGACTCCCAATCGGAGCCACCGGGTGCCGGCCTCACGCTCAAGCCGCCGTTCAGGGCTGCCAGAGGTACATCAGCCGCCGGAAATTGAACGCGTCACTGCCCAGATTCTCCCAAATCGACGGATCAAAAGCGGCCGGGTTGGCCCGCGCGCTTTGGAACCGGACATGCCCGTCTCCAAACAAGGCATTGATCCCCGCCACACCGCGATCCTTGTGCGCCGCGGCATTGATGTTGTGCAGCAGGTCCGTGGACATGCTCTTGGTGGGATCCATTTGGGAAACCTTCATCCGGGCCACGTTCCGCGTTTGCGGATCGTAGACCAGCGCCGGCAAATAAATGCCCCGCGCGGCCAGCTCCAGGGTCCGGGACTGTGGATAATAGTTGTAACCGCAACGGACGTTGTCATCGCCGGAGTCCCGCGGCGTGGACGGCCAGGGGAAATCCCGGGAATAGTATTCGTACGTCCAAATCTGGCTTACCTTCGACCCGCTCGGGCAGTAAAACACCTTCGCGTCCGGCACCACCTTCGAAAAGAACAGACTGCCCAAAGCGTAGGGCCCCCGAGTCAGATTCGGCGTACCGGGCACCACACGGCACGCCTCGTACGTCTGCCAGGGGTTTTGCCCCTGGGGCCAGTTGCATTGCGGCAGTACATCGTCGTTGTCGCCGGCGTACATGTGCACGCCCATGCCCACCTGTCGCAGGTTGTTGTTGCAGGCAATCCGCTGTGCCCGGTCCTTCGCCTTGGCCAGGGCCGGCAACAACATCCCGGCCAGGATCGCAATAATGGCAATAACCACCAGCAACTCGATCAACGTGAAGGCCGAACGCACAACACGCGTGCCCCGCTGCATCTCATCCACCCGACGCATCACTTTCGTCCACATCATGGCACTGGTTCGTTTGAGGATTGTCGTTCTACTACCACCATACGCCACCTCGCCCCCGCCGCCACCCCGATTTTCTGCACCGAAGCTTGAAATTTTTGCCAGGTCCCCGGCCCGCCACCATCACCCGGCCCCCCCCCGCCAACTGTGGATTCCGGCTTCGGGCCGGAAATCCGAGCGGGATGCCACACCTTGCAAAGGAGCGGCCCCCGCAGCCCCGCCGCGCCCGGCAGCCGGGTCGGAATCCACCCAGCCCCCGAGGAGGCCGTCCCTGCAACACGCGTCGCATGCAACAAGGCCCACCTCTCGAAGCTTGCCTCCCGCGGGTATGACAACCATCCTGCCGCCGGTCGAGTCCTCCGCGGCTCGCCAAAACCGGGAAGCACGGTTTGCCCGGCATCAGACGAGGAGAACCCATGGGACTGTTGGACGGAAAAATCGGAGTGGTGTTCGGCGTCGCCAACAAGCGGTCGATCGCCTGGGCCATTGCCCGCGCCTGGGCCAGCGAAGGTGCCCAACTGGCCTTCACCTATCAGGGCGAACGCCTCAAGGACAACGTGGCCGAGCTGGTTGGAACCTTCGGCCCTGAAACATTGCTCATGCCCTGTGACGTCACCCGGGATGAGGATATCCAGGCCGTTTTTGCCCAAATGCAGCAGCGGTACGGCAAACTCCACCTGCTTCTCCATTCCGTGGCCTACGCCCCCCGGGAGGCACTGGAAGGACGTTTCCTGGACACCAGCCGGGAGGCCTTCCGGATCGCACTCGACGTGAGTGCCTATTCGTTGGTGGCCCTGGCGCGTGCCGCCGCCCCACTCATGACCGAGGGCGGAAGCATCCTCACCCTCTCCTACTACGGCGCGGAAAAAGTGGTGCCCCACTACAACGTCATGGGCGTGGCCAAGGCCGCCCTGGAAGCTTCCGTCCGTTACCTGGCCTACGACCTCGGCCCCCAACGCGTCCGGGTCAACGCCATCAGTGCCGGCCCGGTCAACACCCTGGCCGCCCGGGGCATCAGCGGGTTCCTCGAAATGCTTAGACATTACGAAGCCAAAAGCCCGCTCCGCCGGAACGTCTCGCCGGAAGAACTGGGCGCCACCGGACTGTTCCTGGCCAGCGATGGCGCCGCGGCCATCACCGGTCAGGTCATCTACGTGGATTGCGGCTACCAGATCATGGGCATGTAAAAGCCGGCTCGCCCGGCCCCGGCAGCGCACCCTGCCCCCTCGCCCTGCACCGGACCACCCGTGACACCCGGGCTCAACGGGTCCCGCAGGTCCCGGTCGCCCTCACGGCAGCCCCTGCTGCACAAACCCCACGTACGCGGCCACCAGCACCCAGCCCATCCAGCGCGGAAGCCGCCCCAACCACCGAACAAATCCCAGGTGCACCAGTGAAACCAGGCACAACCCGGCCATGGCAGGCATGAAAAAATCCGGCACCTCCAACGGCCGAAAAACCGCGTACAAACCCACGCACAACGGGATGCAAATGTGTCCGTCCCCCACCTGCGACGAGTACACCACCTCCGGTCGACCCCGCCAGCCATAATACAGCGCCAACACCGCATTGGGCGTGACCAGCAACCAACCGCTCAGCCATCCCAAATACCGCGCGCTCAACAGCCCCTCCGGCCGGCTCAGCACCCAGTCCACCAACCACTGGATGCTCGCATACGTCAGCCACGCGCCCACACCCAACCCGACCACGTCCAACACCAAAACCCATCCCAACAACCGCCCCTCCTGACGGCGGTTCTCCTGCAAAACCTCCCACACATGCCAACCCTGCCAGGCCAGAAACAGCAGGACCAAACACCAACCCTCCCCGCGGCCGATCCGACCGTCCCACCCCTGAACCCAAACCACCCCGCAGAAAACCAATCCGGCCAGCAAGGTCACCAGCACCCCCTGCCGGCGCTGCTCCCCCTCCGACCTGTCGCGCGCCGGTCCAGCCCCGGCCCGCTCCCCGTCCACCAGCGTCAGTCCCCAAAAAATCGCCGGCAACCCCAGCAACAACGTCAGGTTGGTCATGTTGTTGACAAAAGCGTTGGTCAAAACCTCGGCCCCGGGACCACCCTCACGAAGCAGCACATCCACAAAGATCAGATTCCCCAACCCCGAACAATACGGCATCACCAGTGCACCCAATACCGTGCCCTCGAAACCTCTCGACGACAGCGCCTCCAGCCGCCACAGCAGCAAAAACGACCCCAGCGCGAACAGCCCCAGGTAAAACCAGGGGCCACCGGCTCCGCTCCATCCGCCAAGCCACCCGGAATGGTTCATGCGTACTCCATCACTCGCGCGCGCTCACGGCCGCGTCGCCCGTGCAATCCCGAGAGAGGTCAACAACCGGTCCGTTCCGTAATACCTCATCGCGGCCACAACAACACAATCAGCTGCGCCACCACGATCCGCAGGATCATGGTCAGGGGATAAACCGTGGAGTACGCAACGGCCGGAGCGTCCGATTTACAGAGCGCCTGCGCAAAGGCCAGCGCCGGCGGATCCGTCATGCTGCCGGCCAGCAGCCCGCAAATACTCAAATAATTCATCCGCCGCATTCGCCGCAGCCACGACCCCACCACCAGCAGCGGAACGGCCGTCACCGCCGCGCCGGCCGCCATCCACAGCCAGCCCTCCACCCCCTGCAGGGAGGACTGAAAATGTTCGCCCGCACGCAACCCCACGCAGGCCAGAAACAGCACAATCCCCAGTTCCCGCAACAACAGGTTCGCATTCACCGGCATGTACCATACCAACGGACCCAGTTTGCCCAACCGGCTCAACACGATTGCCGCCAGCAAAGGGCCACCCGCCAGACCCAGCCGCACCGGCGCAGGCATCGAACCCGGCTGAACCGACAAACTCCCGGCCAGGATCCCCAGCGCAATCCCCACAAACACCGGAACCAATCGCGTGTGATTCAACTCCTCCACGGCATTGCCCAACAGTTGCGCCGCCCGCGCCAAATCCTCCCGCCGCCCCACCAGCCGCAGCATGTCCCCGTACTGCAACCGCAGATCCGGCGTCACCGGCAGCTCCACATCCGCCCGGGTCAGCCGCGTGACGGTCACCCCCAGCCGATGATTCAAAGCCAGTTGCCGCAACGTCCTGCCCACGCAGTCCCGGTTCGTCACCACCACCCGGGCATACGTCACCGGCCCTTCCACACGGGTCAGATCCTCCCCCGCCACCCGGCCCACAATCATCCGAAATTGTTGGACTGCCCTGGCCCGGCCCACCACCACCATCACGTCCCCCACGTTCAAGACCGTGTCGGCCCGGGGAACCTGCACCTCCTTTTGCCCGGCCTTCCGCAACCGCGAAATCACCACCCCCAACTTGTCAATGCCCGGCAACTGGCGCACCGTCAGACCGTCGAGGTTCGGATTGCGCAGTTCCACATTCAAATAGGTCAGACTCTCCTGACCCGCCCGTTGCTCCTCAAGAAACCGCCGCTTTTCCTCCTCCAGATCGATGCGATGCCACGTGCGCAACGCCAGCATGGCCAGAATGATGCCCACAATCCCGAACGGATACGTCACCGCATACGCCATGGCCGGCAGGGCAAGACCAACCGGATCCGGCTGACGGGCCACCCGCAGGGCTTCCTGGGCCGCCCCCAAAGCCGGCGTGTTCGTCGTGGCCCCGGCAAAAAGCCCGGCCACCGCCCCTACGTGGAACCCCCACCACAGCCCCAGCCCCACCGCCAGCACCGCACCCAATCCCACCACCAGAGCCGCGCCCACGTTCAGCTCCGCACCCTGCCGACGCAACGAGTCCATCAGACCGGGCCCCACCTGCATCCCGATGGTGTACACGAACAGGATCAGCCCAAACTCCTGTACAAACGCCCGGACCTCCGGCTGAATCCGACACCCCAAATGCCCGAACACCAACCCCACAAACAACGTGCCCGCCACGCCCAGGCTCAGTCCCCGAAACCGGACACTGCCCAGAGCCAGGCCCATCGCCCCCACCACGCTCAACACCCACAAGGCATGCGCGGTGGGTTGTGTCTGCTGAAACTCTGTCCACCAACCCAACACGGTTTGCGCCCCTCCTGCGCTCCAGCCGGTCCTGCACAGTCTGCGGTAGCCGGCCCCGGCTCACATCAGAGCCGCGCATTCTCCGTCAAGCTCGGCTTCAGGTCAACGTCGCCATCCTTGCCGGCGCGGCAAGGAATGCATCTTACGGACACCACCCCTGCGAGCCCCCGCATCGAACCTCGCCAGAACGGGCTAACGGCGCCCTCGATGACCGCCTCTCTGGTTCTGCTCAAGTGTGGAAGCGTGAATCCCTGCCATCGTGAGACACATCCCCGTCAACCGGCACCGGCGGAAGCCCATCCGCCCAACCCGGGCCCCAACAAACCGGGCCGAACCCGATCCAATCACGAAGCCGGGAACAACAGCCACCATCGCCATTCCCAGACAGCACGGGAAGTCCAGTCGAATGAGCGACCAGAGTCAACCACCCGCCACCCACCACGGTGCTCAGCCCCGGTCAACTCAACCCTGCGGACACGCTTCCCCGCACCGTGTTCCGCAGACTCAGCCGGCCCGCCATCAGTGTAGGCTGGCCCGCCCCAACAACCAAACCCACGCGACAAAGGCCTCCAACACCGCGCCCAGCCCCACCCCGCCCCAGCCCAGCTCCACCAGCGCCAAACCTCAAGCCCTCCCGGTGGATCCACCAAGGGCAATCCCCCCCTCCGCTCCAACACACTCGGCTCTCACCCAGTCCAAATACCCCTCAAAACCCGCCTGAACCGGCAGGACCAGGAACTCCGGCACCTGATACGGATGCTCCCTCCGGATCCAACCCTCCAACAGCGTCAGCTGCGTCCGGACCGTCTTGCAGATCATCAAAACCTCCTGCCCCTGCTCCAGCCTGCCTTCCCACCAGTAATGCGACTCCACTCCCGGCACCAGGTTCACGCAAGCCACCAGGCGCGCCTCCAGGGCGCCCCTGGCCAGCTTCCGCGCCGTCTCCAGGTCCGGAGCCGTAATCAAAACCACCACCACATCGCGCGTCCTCTGCATGTCCCTGCATCCATCCCGGCCTCCGGCCCGCCCCTCCACCACCCGGGCCAGGGCCGCAGCATCACATCCAACCGGATGCCGACCATCCGGGGAGATCCCCTCGCAGCTCATCACGGTGCCGGCAAGACACCGCTCAACCCGGCGCGCCAACCAATCGGCCCGCGACAGACCACCGGTAAGCAACGGCGTCCCGCTGGCCAGCCGGCCCGACCATCCTAAACCCGACACAACCCGGATCCAAGCCAGACCGGCCCCGACCCGCGGGAAAAAAAGCTCCCTGTCGGCCGGTCCGGGCCGGACAGGGAGGTGCAGTTAAGTGGCGACAGGTCAGCTCTGGCCGCCAGCCTTCGGACTCTGGACGGGCTTCTTGGCCACGTCCTTGCCCGCCGGACAGCAGCTCTTCTTGGCCTGCGAGGCCGGGCAGGCAGACTTGTCCTTGGCGCAACCGGTGTCACCGGCCTGGGCCGCCAACGCGACCGCCGCCACCGCGAGGAGTGCAATGAGTTTCTTCATACGCAGCATTAGATAGCCCGGGTCGGCAGGACATTCAAATTTTTCGCGTCGGTTTTTCCCGCACCAGCCCCAACAGACCCGCAAGTGCCTCCCACGCCAACGTAAGCAAGGTGCACGAATCATGCCGGGTCCCCCGCACCCGCCAACCGCAAGACCACAGGTTCATGACCCGGACGCTCTCGCTCATTCACCGTCCCGACGCGGCCGCTCGCGCCAATAGCAACAGTTCATCCCCGCAGTTTGGATCGGTCCGCAGCCGGAGGCGCAACCGCAGCTGGTAGAGCAAACCCCGTACCCAGGCGGTGGGCCGACCCAGTTCGGACATCTCGCCCCGGCCGGTCCGTGCAATGGCCCGGCTCAGCGCCCCGTACACCCAGGCATTGCGAGCCGTCGAACGCAGACTCAACACCTCCAGACCCGCACGTTCCGCCAGACGACGCAGTGTGCCGGGCGAAAACAGAAACAAATGCCGGGGCGGGTCCAGATTCAGCCAGGCGGATCCAAACCGCCGGTGTCCCAGACTCTCCACATTGGGCGTCAACAGCACCAAACGTCCGCCCGGCTTCAACACCCGGGCGCACTCACGAAGCAGTCCCAACGGATCGTGCACATGTTCCAACACATGCGCGGAATAGACCGCGTCAAACCAGCCGTCCGGGTACCCCTGCGATTCCAAGGTCCCCAACCGCACGGGAATCCCCCGGGCCCGCGCCGCTTCCACCGCTTCCGCATCCACCTCCACACCCTCCACGGTCCAACCCAATTGCTGCATCCGCGCCAGGTGCACCCCGCTCCCGCAACCAACGTCCAGCAACCTGGCCGGACCCGCCGGCGCAGACAAATACATCGCAGCGGCATCCAGTTCATCCGCACCCCCGGGATGCAAGCGGGCCAGCCCCGACAACAATACCAGCCCCACACGACCCATCCGACCCGCCGGCCCCGCCGGATAACCCCATCGCCGGCTCAAATACGCCCGCTGAGCCGCTTCCCAGAGTCCCCGGAGCCAACCCGGGCCCGGAGCCGGTTGAGCGTGCGTGTAATAACCCGTGTAGGCGGCTGCAAGGTCCTCGGGCACCGGCTGCGGATTCAGCCAAACCAATCCGCACTCGGGACCCTCACAGCGCAGAAACCCCCACCGACCCGGAGCGCCAAAGGACCGGTCCGGCAAACCCTCGTACAGCACCCGGCCCGCCCGTCCGCACATCCAACACCGGGGCACCGGCCGGCTGCGCAGCCGGACTTCACCGGAATCCGAATGCCCCCCCATGCGATTCAACTGAAAACGTTCCTGGGCTGCCGGCGGCGCCCCAACAGCCCGTACACCACCCAATCGCGCAGATGCACCAACACCTGCGCCATCAACCACAACGGCCACCCCGAAATCCGCCGGCCCGCGCGCACAATCTCACGCGAGTAGGCCCGCTGGCCCAGCTGTCGGATCCGCCGTGCCTTGATCCCGGTGCGCACACCGAACAAGCCCCGCAACTTCCAGTTCCGAACCCAACCGGTGCCGCCCCGCATCGCCTCCACCAGCTGCATCGTCTTCCACTCGTCCAGCACCAGGGCCTGCAGGCCGGGCATTAACTCGCAGCTCATGTTGCCGCCGTGCCACCGATACCGGACCAGATCCCGCGCCACCTCCACCCGGGCATGACTGTGTCGGCCCCAGTCGGCATAAAACACCACGTCCGCCAGGATCGGCATGTCCATCCGAAAACGGCACGGTGCCGGCTGATACCCCGTTTTGAACAACGTGGCCGCCAGCGCCTGGTTGCCAATCTCGGCCTTCTTCCGCAAATACGCGTCCACATCCCAGCTCCGCACCGCCCCGGTCGGCCGTCCCGAAACGCTCAAATGACGGTCCTCCTCGTCAATCCGTTCGTCCAGACACCAGGCCAGCGACGGGGCCGGATGCGGTTCCAACACCTGCATCATCACCTCGTAAAACGGCGGCTTCAGCAAATCATCCGCCGGCATCAAATGCAGGTACTCCGTCTCCGGCGCAAACTCGAGCGCCCGGTTCAGGTTGCCGAACAATCCCAGGTTGCTCGGATTCCGAACAAACTCACACGCGCAACCCCGAAACGAGCGAACAATCTGCTCGGTGCCGTCCGTGGACCCGTTGTCCAAAACCACCACCCGATCCGGCCGACGCGTTTGCCCGGCCAACGACTCCAGCGTGGCGCGCAGGAATCGTTCGCCGTTGTACACCGGAATCACGGTAAGCAGCCGCGTGCGCATCCTCCCGGGAATATGAAAGGACCGGCCCGCAGCCCACAAGCCCGCACCTCACAACCCGGTCGGATGATCCAGAAACATCCAGGGCAGACCAAATCGGCGGGACAAATGCTCCGCCAACGCCTTCACCCCGAAGGTCTCCGTCGCATAGTGGCCGGCATACAGAACATTCAGCCCCAGTTCCTCCGCCAACGCATGGGTCCAATGCGGACCCTCACCGGTGATAAAAGTGTCCAGGCCGGCCGCCACAGCCTGACGAAGTTCGCCCCCCGCTCCCCCGGTCACCACCCCCACACGCCGACAAACCGGAGGTCCGCCCGGAACCAAACGCACCGGACCACCCACCACTTTCGCCAGCCGCTCGCACAACGCCTCACGCTCCACCCGCGTCTCCACCCACCAGCCCAGGGCACGCCCCTTCCATTCGAAAAACCGTTGTGCGGAACGCCAGCCCAGTGCCCGACACAACAGTCGGTTGTTCCCGAATCGCGGATGCGCGTCCAGCGGCAAATGCGCGCTGTACACCGCCACGTTGTGCCGGTGCAACTCCAGCCACAGTTGACGGTGCACACCCGTCCACGGCTGCCGCACCGACCAAAACAACCCGTGATGCACCAGCAACAGGTCCGCCCCGGCCGCACCCGCCATCCGCACCGTGGTCAGCGAGGCGTCCACCGCCGCCGCCAACCGCGTCACGCGCCCGTCATTCTCCACCTGCAACCCGTTCCATGCCCCGTCGTAATCCGGAAACCCCGGAATCTCCAGCAACCGGTCGCAGTAGGCCACCAAATCCCTCAACGGAACCGACTTCTTGCTCGCCACACCTCCAGAAAAGTCGCCGGTCACCCCCAAAGCCAAGCCCAATCCGGCGGGCCAAAACCACACACCCTGCCCGGCTGACAACCAACCCCGCAGCCGAACGGCCCGCCGCCCGCGGACACCCCGCACCTCCCCCATCACAAACGCGCCCCGTCCCCAGCGGGGCGCGCCCCCGACCCTTCTACCGCGCCTGCCGCACCCGGATCGTAAACTTCCGCGCCTGCGCATTCATCGAGACAAACCGAACCTGCTCGGTCGCGTTCTCGGTCAGAATCAGCGTTTGGAAGGGCGTCTCGTCCCCGGTGCTGTACCCGTTCTGATCCTTGAACACACAGTTCACCTGCACCTCGATCCGCCGGTTCTCCCGGTTTCGAATCTGGGCAATCACCTCCAGGCGCCCATCCGGCAACACGCGTTCCTGAATGCCGGAACAGGTCACCGAACGCTGCACCCCCGGATCCAGCAGCACGAAACGTTCGGTCGTCTCATACGCCGGAGTCCTGGGCGTCTCCGGCAGGTAGGGCCCCCGATCATACGTGCGGCACGACGTCACCGCCAGCAACGTCAGCCCCAGCAACAGATTCACACTCGTTTTCATTGGTTCTGTGGTGTGGTGGATGTGTCACTGACAAACACAACCGCGTCCCGGCCATCCGCCGGCACGCGAAAATGCACCGTTTTGGTCCGGCCCGCCACCGGTTCCCCGCGCGCATCCAGAAACTCCACCGTGACCGTGTGTTCCCCCGGCGGCAACCGCATCTGCACAAACGTCAAATAACGGGGTAGATTGTCCCACATGCGCGTGTCCGCCCGGGGCACCGTGGCCGCCGACAACAACTTGCTGGCAAGCCCCGCCAGAACCAACGCCGCACCAGCCTCGTCCGCCGCACTCTTCCGACCCTGCCCCGCCGCCGCCAGGACCGCCCCACCCACAATGGCCGCATCCCCCAGCCTGTCCGTGCTCTCCTTGAACACGGCCTTGTTACCCAGAATGTGATCCATCACCCGGCCGCCCCGCGTTGTGGCCTGATACCCCACATCGTCCACCGGCGCCGCCGTGATGCTCACCTCTCCCACCTTCACCCGCACCGCATTCACAGGGCTGGGCGGTACCCGGAACCGCAGCTGTTCGCCGAACTCGCCCGTGGCGTACTTGACCGGCCCCGGCCCGAACTCCACGAAGATCAGCGTGTTCACACTCCGGTCCAGCGGAGGCAGCGTGGCCCCGCGCACATGCTCCTGCGCCCGCCGCAGGGCATCCGCAGGGTCACCGCCCAGCTTCGCCGTGGCCAGTGCCTCCAGATAATCCGGTAACACCCAGTCCCCCACATACGTGTGCTCCGCGGCGTCGCTGTCCTCAAACTGCGCACTCCGGAAGCACGCCCGCGCATTGTCCAGCTCGCCGTCGCGCCAGTACAAAATCCCCCGGTAAATCCAGGCCATGCTCCGTTCGTACGGTTCCCCCAAAAAGGGCTTCACCGACTCGGGTCGGAACAAACTCCGCGCCCTCCGTGCCTCCGCATCCGGACCGTAACGCCCCTGCAACGTCAGCAACGCATCGTCGAGAAGCGACCGCGCCAGATCAAATCGCCCCTGCCGCATCGCCGCCGCGGCCGTGCGATACTGCCACAGCACCCGGTCCCGCGCCGGTCCCTCCGCAATCTGCCGGGGACCGTCCACCAGAATGTCCCCCGTCAACGGCGGCGTCTGCGCGCGGGGCGCCGCACAACCGGCCCATACCCACGCCCCCAGCAGCCACACCGGCCAGACAGTCCTCATCAACCGGACCACGGTCCCTTCAACCTCCCACCCCCCAACCCCGCATCCACCCGTGACCGTTCACCGGTACGCCGCGTCTTCCAGCCCCTGCTTCTTCACCTCCGCCATGTCCTCCCAAACAATCGCACTGGTCCGCGCGTCAATGAGCTGGAAACTGTACAGGATATAATCACTGGTGCCCGCCCGCGTCCGCGTCGAAAGCCCCTCCAGCGTCCCGGTCAGGAAATAATCCGCACCCTGAAACTCCTGCACATTCGGATCGCTGGCCGACGTCAACGCCCCCTCCCGCTTCAAATTCCGCTCCCGCTCCAGCGTGGCCATCCGATCCCGCGCCAGAAAAACCACCTTGCCCTGCGCCCGCGAGTTCAATTGCGCCCGGATCCGCGTCAGAAAGATGTCCTTGTTGATGGGAAAACGCGTCTTGTTCTCCACCGGATCCAACACCACCACGGGCGGACGCGACGCCTGCGCAATCTGGGGAATCGCCAGAATGCTGCGTGCCATCTTGTCCGCCACGGCCACCAGGTCCTGCGATTCAATCCCGGTCCCCGCGACAAAACCCTGCTCGTCCGGGTTCAACCGCGTCACCGGCACGCCGGAGGAATTCTTCACCCCGCGCGACGCACAGCCCGCCACACCCCACACGCTCAACAGCACAACACTCCAAACCAACGCCCTTTTCATGGACACTCCGTCAACCTCCTTTCGCTCGTTCGAAAAAAACCGCTCAAAACCGGGGCGCATCCGGCACCCGCGGTGCCTCCGGAACCGTCGGTGGCGCCGTCCAGTAATACGTCGAATTTGCACACGGACGCGACGTGATTTGTGCATGGGGCGACGGCAGCGAAGCCGGTTGCACCGGTGCCGCCGGTGCGGCTGCCGCCGCGCACACCGCCGTGCCATCCGTCACCCTGACGCTGGCCCGGGCCCGTGCCTGATGTTCGGCCACCGTACCCACCAACAAACCGGCCGCCGTCCCCACGGCCAGACCCGTGCCCACCGAACGTGTCCCGGCCCCGATCAATGCACCCGAGGCTGCCCCCGCCACCGTCGCGGGCAAAACGTACGAACCCGGCCGGACCGGCGCCGGCGCTGCGCCGACCGTCGCCGTCGGCACCACCGTCGCCGAATACCCCACCCAGCCACCACTGCAATGACCCCGACCCCAACCGTGCCCGACACCCCCATGCACCTCCGATATCACCGGAGCAGCTGCCACCATCCCCTCAGACTCCGGCCCGCTGGAACGGCTCAACCCGATCAGCGCCCCCGCCGCCAGACCAATCCCGGCGCCAATGGCCGCACCGTTGCCGGAAAATGCCTGACAACGATCCGCACCGACCAACCCGCCGATCAACGCACCCAACACGGCACCGCCCCAGGCCTCACCGGGCAGCCCCTGGGCCGGACCCGACACCGGCAGGAGCAATCCCGCACCCAGGACCACACTCAAAACTCGATCCTTCATCCTCAGCATTCGACGCTCAGGCCGGACCGCTATTCGGTCACCCGCACCTTACCACGGCCCGGCCATCCCGCAACCCACCGCCGCCCGGCCGGACCCCACCCACCGCAAGCCGTCATCCCCGGCGAGCGGCCACAACACCGGACACCTCAGGGATTCGTCTTCAACTCGATCACATCATGCGGCGCCGCCTCGCGCATCCCGGCAGGCGTCACCCGGATGTACCGCGCCTTTTCCTTGAGCTGGGCCAGATTGGCCGCGCCCAGATACCCCATGCCGGCCTGGATCCCGCCGATCAACTGCGCCAGCACACGGTCCACGGACCCGACCGCCTCCTTCAACGCCTCGATCCCTTCCGGGGCCACCTTCTGGTTCGGATTGTCTTCATGGCCGTAACGGGCAGCCGATCCGGCCCTCATCGCCGCAAGACTGCCCATCCCGCGGTAGTGTTTGTAGAGCTTGCCGTTGATCTCGATGATCTCGCCGGGGGCCTCGGTGCACCCGGCAAACAACCCGCCACACACCACCGCATCCGCCAGCGTCAGCGCCTTGACGATGTCGCCCGACTTGTTGATCCCGCCGTCAGCCAGAATCGTCACCCCGCACCGGGCCGCCGCCCGACTGCAAACGTACAACGCCGTCAATTGCGGAATGCCCACCCCGGCCACCAGACGCGTGGTGCAAATCGAACCGGGGCCCTGCCCCACCTTGATGATGTTGGCCCCGCACGAGGCCAGGTATTCCACGCCGGCCGCGGTCGTCACGTTGCCCGCAATGATCGGGAGTTCGGGAAACGCATCCCGCAAGAGACGCACCGTCTCCCCCACACCCTTGCTGTGACCGTGCGCCGTGGAAACCGCCACCACGTCCACACCCCGTTCCACCAGCGCCGCGACGTGGTTCAGGATCCGTTCCCGATCCAGCTCGCCAAACGCATTGCGCACCGCGCTCACCGCCGCCCCGCAAACCAGCCGGTACTGCGCATCCCGCGCCGGCTTGAACTGCGATTTGCGCTCCTGCGAGATGCGCTCCACGTCGTTCATCGTAAACAGACCCCGCAGCTTGTCCTCGTCGTCCACCACCAGCAACTTGTGAATCCCGGGATGCTCGGTGAAAAACTTGTCCGCCCGCGCGATCGGATCGCGGCCCAGCTCCTTGCGATTGATCGTGTGCACCTGGGCACGGGGCGTCATCACCTCGGCCACCTTCCGTTGCGCATACCGCGGCTTGACGACGTGCCCGGGCAAAAGCCCCACCAGCCGGTCCTCCGCGTCCACCACGGGAAAGGTGCTGAACCCGTACCGCCGTTCCTCGATCATCCTCACCACATCGCCAATGTACTGGTCCGGCGTCACCTTGATCGGGTCCGGAATCATCCCCGGCACGTGATACTTCACCCGGCTGACCTCGGACAGCTGCTGGCGCTCGGGCATGTTGTAGTGGATCAGGCCCAGCCCGCCGTTCAGCGCCATGGCAATGGCCATGCGGGATTCCGTCACCGTGTCCATGTCGGCCGAGATGATCGGAATGTTCAACACCAGGTTCTCGGCCAGGCGCGTTTCCAACCGCGTCTCCCGCGGCAACACCTCGGAATACTGGGTGGCCAGCGTGACGTCGTCGTACGTCAACGCCACGTGTGCATTGGCGGCGAAAAACTCGTCCGCCGGAAGGTAAAACCGGGCATCCAGATCCTGCCGTTTTTGGGTCGCTGCCATGCCAGAGCATGCCGGCAAAGCCCCCGCCCTGACAAGTCCCGACCCAATGGCCAACCGCGCCCCACCCGGGGCCCCACGCCGAATCCGTCGGCCCGCCCGCACCAGCCCGTCCCCCGCCGCCGGCTGCCCGGCCGGACCGGCTGGCCCCGGGAATTCAAGCCCGCGCGCCACCCGCTCAGGCCGGCCCGACCGCCGGAACCGTCTCCGGCGCAACCTCCTCACGCCCCGGGGTCGGCGGGCGAGGCGCCTGCTCCGCCTGGGGTTGGAACGGTTCCAGTTCCTCTCCTTTGCGCACCAGCCGGGCACTGTTGAACACCACGATCAGCGACCCCACGTTGTGCAGGATGGCCGCCACAATCGGGTTGAGGTACCCGAACGCCGCCGCCGTCAACCCCGCAATAATGAAAAACACCCCGAACAAAAAGTTCTGGTTGATCACCAGCCGCGTGCTGCGCGACAGCTTCACCAGGAACGGCAACCGGCGCAGGTCATTGTTCATCAGGGCAATGGTCGCGCTGTGGATGGCCACTTCACTGCCCGCCGCACCCATGGCAATCCCCATGTCCCCCGCCGCCAGCGCCGGCGCGTCATTCACACCATCGCCCACCACCGCCACGCGATAACCCTTCGACCGGACCTCCCGCACAAACTCCACCTTGTCCTGCGGCAGGCAGTCGCCCCGCACCTCCTCGCAACCGATCTCCCGCGCCACCCGGGCCGCCACCGGCGTCCGATCCCCCGAAATCATCGCAATCCGTCGGACGCCGGCCTCTTTCAACTCGGCCAGCGCCGGCGCCGCCTCGGGTCGGATCTGATCCTGAAGCCCGATCCACCCGATGCACCGGCCGTTGCGCGCCACAAACACCAGGCTCCAACCCTCCGCCTCGTCCAGGTCCACCGCCCCCAGGGACTCCCCGTCAATTCCCTGCTCGCGCAGCCACTGCGCCCGTCCCACCAGAACCACATCCTCACCCACCCGGGCGCGAACGCCGCGACCCGGCGTCTCGCTGAAGTCCTGCGGTTCGACCAGCGGCACGTTCACCTCCGCGGCCAGCTGGTTCAAGGCACGGGCCGTGGGATGGTTGCTGTACTTCTCAGCCGAGGCCGCCAGACGCAGCAACTCGGCCGGTTTCACCCCCTCCGCAGGTGCCAGCCGGCTCACCGCCAGTTGACCCGTTGTCAACGTGCCCGTCTTGTCGAAAATGAACGCATTGATCTTCGCCGCCAGCTCGATGTCCGCCACGTTTTTGATCAAAATCCCCAGACGCGCCGCGGCCGACAACGCCGCCACCATCGCCGTCGGTGTCGCCAGGATGAACGCACACGGACAGGCCACGATGAACACCGCAATCACACGGTCCAAATCCCGCGTAAACGCCCAGACCAGAGCCCCGATCAACAACACCAGCGGCGTGTAAAAGCCCATGTACTGGTCCACGATCTTCATGATCGGCAACTTGGTCTTCTCCGCCGCCAGAATCAGTTCGCGCACCCGGCCCAGGGTGGTGTCCGTGCCGGCCCGTGTCACCCGCACCTCCAGCACGCCCGTCAAATTCTGCGTCCCCGCAAACACCTCATCGCCCGGTTTCTTGTCCACCGGCAGCGATTCACCCGTGATGGTCGCCTGGTTGAAGGAACCCTGCCCCTTCACAATCACGCCGTCGGCCGGCACGTTGTCGCCGGGCCGGATCCGGATGATGTCCCCCACGGCCAGCTCGCTCGCCGGAACCTCCTCTTCCGTCCCGTCCGGTCGGATCCGCCGCGCCTTCGTGGGGGTCAGTCGGATCAGCGATTCAATCGAGGCCCGCGCACCCTCGGCCGTCCGCGTCTCGATGATCTCCCCCAGCAACATGAAAAAGGCCACCACACCCGCCGTCTTGTAATCGCCCGAGGCAAACGCGGCCAACACCGCAATCGCCACCAGCTCGTTGATGCTCAGCCGCCCCGCACGCAAATCCCGCACCGCGGTCACCAGAATCGGGTAGCCGAGGATGATGGCCCCGATCATGCCGCTGGCGCTCGCCACCGCGTGACTTTGATCAAACAGCCAGTCCACCACAAAGGCATTGATCACGAACACCAGCCCGATCAGCGTCTGCCACAGCTTCACCGGGGTGTGCTCGTGATACTCGCCGCATGCACAACCGGGACCGTGCTCGTGCTCATGCCCGTGCGCCGGATGTCCCTCCGGCGGCTCCCGCCGGCTCCATAACGATGTCACCTGCATGACAACCTCCTGCCAGCCCGGCCGCAAACAGGCCCCCACCCGGGCCCCGTCACCGACCCGGTTGCGCCCCCTGCGGCCGGGGCGGCTCACGATTCAACAATAGTCGCAGCTCGCGCGTTTTGCCATCGGACCGCTCCGGGATGTAAAACTTGTCCTGCACGTTCGTCAGGACCCGGGCCATCACCTCGGCCACACGCTGCTGCATGTACAAATCCGGATTCCGCTCAAACTGCGCCAGCAACCCCTCAAACCGGCGTGCCTCCGCCGCCAAACTCTCCAGATACCGCGTCCGATCCGCCTGGGCCCGGCTGATCAGGGCCGCCGCCTCCGACATCGCCCGGTTGGTCGTTTGATTGGCGTAGCTGAGGGCTTCGTTGAGCACCTGACCCCGCCGCACCGCCGCATTCACCACATCGTCAAACGCCTGCTTGAGCTGCCGCGGCGGCCGACTCTCCACCTGGAGCTGTTCCACCACAATCCCCAGGTCCCGTTCCCGCGCCAGCTCCAGAAACCGACGCAGAACCTCCTCCTGAAAACCGAGCACGTTCCGCGTCAAAACGTCGTCCACGGTGAACCGCGCCGCCGCATGCACCAACGCCTGGTTCAACGTGTTCAACACCGCATTGGAAACCCCGGCAAGGTCAAACCCCCCGTTGGTACCCACCCCGAACCCGAACACGCACCGCAGCGGATCTTCAATCCGATACCGCAACGTGGCCCGCGAATGGATGATGTTGCCGTCGCCCGTCAACAGGTAACCGTCCACCCCGGGGATCAACGGCGTGCCCGGCGCCACCGGTGGCTCCGTGCCGGCCAGCTCCTGCTCGGGCGTCACCGCATACCAGCCGATCGTACTCCGCAACGTTTGAATCTCCGTGATCCGCACCCTCACCACCTCGTCAATCGGGTACGGAAACGACCAGTGCAGCCCCGGGGACAACAACGCCGCCTCACCCTCCCCCACCGGCCGGCCCAGCCGCAAAATCAACCCGCGCTCCTGCGGTCCGATGATGAAAAAGCTGCTCCCCAAAAACACCACCACCAGCACCAGCATCAGGAACCGCACAATGGCAAAGCTGCTGTGCAGTGCCTGGGCCAGTGCCTCCGACCCGGTGTCCACCGGCGTCGGTGGCCGGGCCGGCGGAGGCGGGGCAGGTTGATGCGTCGGTCCAGCCATGGCGGTCAACGGGTGTTGCGATTGGTCAGGAACCCCTGAAACAGATCAAACGGCGGCGTGCGCTCG
Source organism: Limisphaera ngatamarikiensis (assembly GCF_011044775.1). Lineage (NCBI taxonomy): Bacteria > Pseudomonadati > Verrucomicrobiota > Verrucomicrobiia > Limisphaerales > Limisphaeraceae > Limisphaera > Limisphaera ngatamarikiensis. Next base: position 23,592 of record NZ_JAAKYA010000032.1, read on the forward strand.
TCGAAAATCAGCGTCGTCCGCTCCCTCAACGCCTGCTCCAACGCCCGCAGCCGCAGCTCAAAATTCGCCAGCGCCGGATTGCGCTCAAACACCGGCAACAACTCCGCCGCCCGCGCCTCACCCTCCCCGCGGATCCGCGTCGCCTCCGCCTCGGCCGCCGCCAGAATCTCCGCCGCCTGCCGGTCCGCCGCCGCACGGATCCTTTGCGCTTCGGCCTCGCCCTCGTTCTCCAACCGGCTCACCAGCACCTTGCGTTCCGACGTCATCCGGTCAAACACCGTCTGCGTCACGCTCTCCGGCAGCCCGATCTTCTTGATGCCCAGAAACTCGATCTCAATGCCGGTGCGGTTCGTCCGCAGCTGCGCCTCCACCAGCTCCCGGATCTCCCGTTCGATCTGCTCGAACTTCACCTGGTTCGGATCCACGTTCAGAAAGTCCGACAGCCGGTAGCGCCCCACCACCGCCCCCTTGGCATTGCCCAGCACCCCCTCCAGCATCCGCTCCGCCGCCTGCAAC
>NZ_JAAKYA010000032.1:24185-41257 GCF_011044775.1 Limisphaera ngatamarikiensis
GCCAAACTTGGGGAAAAACTCCTCCGCATTCGCAATCCGCCACCCCACATACACCGCGGTCAACAGGTTGTTGTTGTCGGCCGTCAGACCCTCGGTGAACTTGTCCTCAAACACCTGGATCCGCCGATCAAACTTGTACACCCGCTGAATCGGCCACGGCCACTTCAAGTATGCCCCCGGTTCGGTAATGCTCCGCGTCGGACGGCCAAACGTGGTCACCACCGCCACCTCCGACTGCCGCACCTGAAACACAAACAGCAGCAGCGCAAAGATGACCACCAGCACCGCACCCACCAGCAATGTCACAACAGGCCGCTTCATGGCTTCCAATCCTCAGGGATTCTGCGTCCGCGTCGCCGGCAGGGCCACGTCCAACAGGTCCTGCCGGATCCGATCCTGCAAATCGACCTGAATCACATCCTGCACGTTCGTCGTCCACAAGATGTACTTGCGGGCCCCCGACACCGCCGGAACGAACCTCTGCAAATACGCCCGCAACGGGTAAACCGACGGCGCCGCCCGGAACGCCGGTTCCTGATTCGTGAAAGCCGCCGCCCGCGCCAGACTCAGCCGCTCCAACTGCATCCGCTCCGCCAGCGCACGGTTCGTCAGCACAAACGCCTGCGCCGCCGCCAGAGCATTCGTCCGAATCGCCGCCGCCTGCGCGTCCAGAATCCGTGCCTGCCGCGTGTGCCAGGCCGAAACCACCCGGTTAAACTCCGGCGCCACCTTCACGGGCGGATGAATCCCCTGCAACCCCACAAAGACGATCCGCACCCCAAGCCGCAACTCCTCCGCCGCCTTCTGAATTCGCAGCCGCAGCTCCTCGGCCGCACGCGCCCGGGCCGTGCTCATCACCTCGCCGAGATCCGCGCTCACCAGGTACCGCACAATCTCCCGCGTCGCCAAGTTCTCCAACAGCCGGGCAGGGTCCCTGTGCCCATACGCCCACTGCCGGACATCCTCGATCTGGAAATGGATCGGCACGTTCACCACTAGGAAACTCACCGGCGGCGCCGTGCGCTCCCGCTGATCCTGCGGTCGCACCCCCGATTCCACCTCCCGCGCCGCCACCATGAACAGGTCTTCCTTCCCGTGCGCCACCGTCCATACCACCGTCCGGGTGTCCTTCACCCCCGGCTCCGGCGGTTCGGGTTCAATCCCCACCGTCAGCGTCTGAATCTCCTCGGTCCGGTACCGGTACACCTTCTCCACCGGCCAGGGCCATTTCAGATGCAACCCCGGCCCCAACAAGGCCCGGTCTCCGGCCGGCCGGCCCCACCGCTCCAACAACGCCTGCTGCCCGGGATCCACCACCACAAAACACGTCGAAAGCAACAACACCCCGAGTTGCAGCAACACCAGCCAGCCCAGCGCCCTCTCAAAGAACTTGTAAACCCACGTCTCCGAAACCTTGAACCCGAACTGGTAGTCCAGCGCCTCCGCCGCCGTCGTCACCAGCCCCTCCGGCCGGCTCAACAAACCCACCAACCGGCTCTCGTACACCGGGCGCGGACGCTGCCCCTTCAACCGCGGCCGGTAAATCTCCAGAATCAGGTTCAATGCGGTTTCCACCGCCACCACGCCCAGCACCACCACCAACCCCCGCGCCACCCACAAATCCGTCCGCGGCCAGCCGGCCTCCACCCCCACCACCGCCGCCACCGCCAGCATGCACACGTACGCCCCAAACAGCACCGCGTCGCCCCCCGGTCGCAACAAGCGCTGGTTCTCCAACCGCGCCAGCGTCGAGGCAAACTTGCCCACCAAAAAGAGAATCAGCGCAAACAGGCCGAAAAACGACATCGCCACCAACGGCGGCGACACCGGCGGAAGCGTCTGCCGATCCAGCCAGCGCCACAACCACCACGCCCCCGCCGCCTGCAACCCGCACAACAACAGCGTGAAACCCGGAACGAAATACCGCTCAAACTGTTCCCGGGCACGCCGCGCCGGCAGCAACTCCGACTCGTCCGCCTCAAACAGCCCCGCCCGGCCCTTCGACCGCACCATCTCCTCCAGCTCCAGCTGCTCCTCCGCCTCCTGCTCCTCCAACCGGAGCTGGAACCAGCTCACGAACGCCACCAACATGCCCAGCCCCAGATGCACCGCCGCCACATGCCCCGCCAGCGAATGCACGTAACGCGCCGCCGCAAAGGCCGCCGCAGCCACACCCAACAGGGTGAGCACGTTCACCAGTCCGTACTTCTGATAACTCCGTCGCATCCGCTCCAGCGTTCGTTGCCGGTCGGTCCTACCCGACCCTGCCGGCCGGTCCCATGGGCCCGGCCTCCCGGCGGTTGCAAACCGCCGCGTCTTCAGCGGCGCCCGCCCACCGCCAACCCCGCTCAGCTGAGCTCGCGGTCCTCAAACAACGCCGCCGCCACCGACAGCAGCGCACCCACAAAACCAACCGTATAGCTCAGGGCCTTCACCACATAACCCCAGTGAAACGAACCGCGACCCGTCTCCAGCAGGTCGCCGAGCCAGAAAAGCTGCCAGTTCGGCAACAGCGTGTAAAGCACCGTCGCCCACCACGGCCCCCCCTCCAGCGTCCCCCCCATCCGGCTGTACAGGTAATCCGCCACCAACCCCAGCAAAAACACCCCCGAACAAACCGCCAGCGTCGGGATCATGTCCAGCCGCGTCGAACAAGCCAGTGCCACCGCCGCCAACACCCACAACGCAAACAAAATCAGCAACCCCGCCGGAATCATCCGCCAATCGTAGGCCGCCTGCTCGTACAGGCTCGGCGCATGCAGCGAAAACTCCCCGATCAACACCGCTGCCAGCGTCACCAGCGGCACCAACGCCACCACCGTGTGACTCACAAACGGCCGCCGCAGAAAATAGTTCGCAAACCCGCCGTACAAATACGCCGTCAGCACCGCCCCCGCAAAAATCCCCAACGCCCGCACGTCCGTCTCGCCATACGCGTCAAACGCCATCCGACCCGCCACCAGGGCCGCCACCACGTTCACATACGTCAACACCGCCAGCGCACCCGCCAACCCCAGATACTTGGCCACAAGAAACCGCGTCTTGCCCACCGGCTTCGACAACACCGCCAGGGCCGTCCCCGTCCGCAACTCCCGTGCCACCGAGGACGACGCGCTCAACACCGCACCCGCCAGCCCGCTCAACAACGCCACCGCCAACGCACTGTTCTTCACCAGCTTCGGCTCATCCCCGAATGCAAAATAATACGGCACCGCAAGAAACACCTCGAACAACGCCGAGCTGGTCATCAACAGCAAAAACACCGGCTGCCGCACCAGCTCCATGAACGCGTTGACCGCTATGTTCCACAACGCTTGCATCGCAGTTCGCCCCGGCAATATACGGGAACGCCCTCCCCCGACCAAGCCCGCCGGCACAACCCCGCTCCGCACGAGCCCGCAGAACCATCCCCCCGGGCCCCCGCCTCACCTCACCGCGGACCCGGCTCCGGGATCAACGCCCGCACCACATCCTCATTGTACCGGCATCGTTCCGCCCGCAGGTTCTCCACCAGCCCGAACAACGCACGAACCGCCACCTCCCGCGTCGGCCGCGGCCCCTGCCCGTGCCAGTATGCCAGCAGCTCCCGATACTCCGCCGGCGGTTCCACCGTATACACGCAGGAACGCGACTCCACCTTCTTGTGCGGCCACCAGGCCCACCCGATCCGATGCCGTTCCACCAGGGCCACACACTCGCGAAACCAGTCGTTCGAATTCTCCCCGCTCTCACCCAGCCAGATCGGCACACCGTACCGCCGCCGCAACTCCAAATAGGGCGCAATCGCCTCCTCCGTGTTCGGATTCCAATACTTGTGAAAGCTCAGGACCAGATTGTCGTCCCACGGCCCCGGAAAACCCCGGTAATTGTTCCCCCAGCCGTTCCCGCCCAGGATGATCATGTGATTCCGGTCCACCTCCCGGATGGCCCGGGTGATCTCCCGGTACAGGGCCCACAGCGGTGCATTGGTCTGGTCCTCCCGCCCGTGCCGTTCGCGCCCTTCAAACGACCAGTTCGGTTCATTGATCAAATCGTAGCCCCCAATCCACGGCTCGTTCGCATACCGTTCGGCCAGTTTACGCCACAACGCCACCGTTTTGGCCCGGTTCCGCGCACACTCCCACAACGACGGTTTGTTCGTGTCCCGATCGCAAATGTTCACGTCATGCCCCTGCCCGCCCGGGGCCGCGTGCAGGTCCAGGATCACATAAATCTTCCGCGGCCGGCACCACGACAACAGCCGGTCGATCATCTCAAAACCCGTCGGCAACCACGTCTGCCCGTCCGGGTCCGGCTCCTCCTCCACCGGCAACGTAAACAAATTGAAATGCATCGGCAGCCGGATCGAATTAAACCCGGCCCGCGCCAGCGTCTCCACGTCCGCCTCCGTCATGTGCCGGTCCCGCCACAACGTGTAAAACCGTTCCGTGGCCTCGGGCCCCAACAACTCCACAATCCGCGACCGGATCCGGTGCTGCGGGTTCTCCCCCTTCAGCCGCAACATGTATCCCTCCTGCAACATCCACCCGCCCAAACCCATCCCCCGCAACAACACCTCCCGACCGCGACCGTCGACAATCCGATCGCCCTGCGCCCGCAAAAAACCCTCACCCCGGACCACCGAGCCCAACGGCGCCACGCACAACACCATCCCTGCAACCCAGATGCACACCTGACGTTTCATAGCCTCTGAACGGTTGAGAACTTACGGTTCGCATCGGCCCCGCACCCTCATCCGCGACGCCGACATCCGCATTTAACCCGAAACCCAAAACCCCGTCGAGCCGACTCGACACCCGGCCCAGCTGGATCACCAGCCGACCCTCTCCCACCCATTTCCACCGCCACACACAAACCGATCTCACCGCCAACCATCATGTCCGGGGCGCCCAAGGGCGCAGCGCCTTGCAGGCAGCCCTTTGATCCCCAAACCACCCCCTACCACACCCGCCATCCCCTTTGGTTCCACCCCGAGGGTTCACCCCGCAAAAGTGAATGCCGGACAACCCACCCAGCCACGACAGGAGACCAACTCGACATGAGGTCGCCCGGCACCACCGCTGGCCACACGTCCGCTCCCGAGCGGCTAACCAGCAAGCCCCGGCTACCACGGTTGGCGTCACCACCACCCGGCGATTGACACGCCCTGCGCACGGGACTAGCGTAGCTCGTAGTCGAAGGAAATCCGCCCATGGCGGCAGGCGTACAATAACGATCAGTCCCAACCATGCGACCTGACAGCCAAACCCAACGGAGCCGTGTCAGCGGCGCTTTCACGTTGATCGAACTCTTGGTGGTGATTGCGATTATTGCCATCCTGGCCGGGATGCTGTTGCCCGCCTTGAGCAAGGCAAAATCCAAAACCCAGGGTATCTACTGCATGAACAACGGCAACCAGCTCATCAAGGCCATCACCCTCTACGCCAGCGACCACCGCGAGCTGTTGCCGCCCAATCCCGATGACGGCAACACGGTCCTGGGACACAACTGGTGCGCCGGCCAGGCCGGTCGAGGAGGAGCCCAGGAGTTTAACCCCGATATCCTTCGCGACCCTGAACGAACGCTGGTCGCACCTTACATCGGCAACAACATCGAGATCTTCCGCTGCCCTGCAGACAAGCGGTCAGGATTCTATACCGGAACCGATCCCGCCAAGCGCGGTCAAAGCGTCCGCGCCGCACGCACCATTGCCATGAGCCAGGCCGTCGGTACCATCTGCCAGGTGTTCGACGCGTCAGGCGCTGGACACGGTGGTGTGCCGAATCGCCCTGTAAACGGCCCTTGGCTCAATAACAACCACAGCCATCGCCGTGGACAGCCGTTTCTTACCTACGGGAAGACAACCGACTTCACCCGGCCCGGCCCGGCCATGACCTGGGTCATTTTGGACGAAGACGACCGCAGCTTGAACGATGCAGGCTTCGCCGTGGGAGTGATGAATCCGGAGTGGATCGACTGGCCGGGCACCTACCATAACTTCGGTGCGGGCTTTGCCTTCGCCGACGGGCACTCCGAAATCCACAAGTGGCGCGACAGCCGAACCCAGGTCATCGGCAACAACGTCGCCCGTCGAGCTGTCCCCGGCAGCCCCGACTGGCAGTGGATTGCCGAACGCACCACAGCCCGGGTGAATTAAACCGTCCACGCCCTGACGGGGTTCAACCCGTCTCGGCCCGGGCCACCTGCAGGCGGTTCACCGGCCCGGCGTCCCCAGAATCGCCTGCAAAGCAGGCAGCAGATCTTTCATCTGACCGGGGCGGCTCTCTGCCAGGCCGGCCGCCAGCCCGCTCGTAAAGGCCGCCGCCGCCGAAGTCCCCATCACCAAAAACGGTCGCCCCTCGTAAAACACCACGCTCGCCCCCGGAGCCACCACGTCCACAAACTCCCCACGGTTGGCATAGGGCGCGATGCCGCCCGATCTGTCCCCGGCCGTCACCGCCACCACCTCCGGATACGCCGCCGGATACACCGGCGCGGTCGTCGGTTCATTCCCCGCCGCCGCCACCACCAAAACCCCGGTGCCACTCACCTGACGTACAACGTCGTGCACCAGGGGACTGTCAGCCTGGCTGCCCAGGCTCAAATTCACCAACCGCGCCCCACCCTCGTACACCGCCAGATACAAACCCAACGCCAGATCAAACGTGGACGTCACCTCCCGGCCGCCGTAAATGTCCACCGGCAAAACCCGGACCTTCGACTCCGGCCCCGATACCATCTCCAACCCTCGCAACAACGTTTGCGCCATGGCCGTGCCGTGCGTGGGCAGGTCCGCCGGCGGCCCGTCACCCTCGGCCACCTGCAAGCCGGGCAGCAAAAACTCGTTCAACGGCCCCGGCAGGGGTTGCACCGCCGTGTCAACCAGTGCCACCACAATCCCACCGCCCGGATCCGGCTTGCGCGGTTGTACCCGGGGCAAACCCACCGAGGTTGTCCAAACCCCTTGAAGTTCCGGCGGACGATCCATCCGGTAATTCGCCTCCACCGAAGCCACCGCGTCGTCGGCCAGCAACCGCTGACGCGCCGCCTCCGCAGCTTCCGCCGTCGCAAATCGAAACCGATACGCCCGCAACGCCTCGATCCGGCCGGTGATCTCGGCCCCCAACGCCCGCGCCAGCGTCTCGGGATCGGTCCCCGGCTTGAGCCGCACAATCCATTCCCCGACAATCCGCGCCCGGTCCGAACCCGCCTGAGGCCCCTCCGCCGCGGCCCTGACCGGCCGGGTGGCGTCTTGCATCGAGGTGCGAAACACATACAGATGCGGCGGGCCGTTGCTCTGCGGCAGTAACGTGAAGTTCAACCGGTCCAATAACCGGCGCAGCGCCTCGCCCGGCGGCAGGTCCTGAAACCGCGTGGAAACCCGCCCCGCCAGCCCCGGTTCCACCCACACACTCCAGCCCGTCCGGGACGCCACCAATTGCAGCACCGCCTCCAACGATGCGTCCCGAATGTCCGCCGTCACCCGGTTCGACGCGGCATCCCAATCCAGCCTCGGACCACCGCCCGCAGCCGAACCTTCAGCCGCCACCCCGCCCGCCACCATCCCAAACAACCCCGCCACGGCGGCCATGCAAACCAGCCACCCGCGCAGTCCGTCAACGTTTCGACCCAACATGGCCCTCCAAAGTACCACACCGGGCGAACCACCCCAAGTCGCCGCCCACCCCATCGCCCGGCTCACAGGGCGGCCCGACAAATCCTACCCCCCCGACCCACCGGTGTCCGCCCCGGGCGGAACCGATTCGAACCGGTCGCCCGGCCGGATCCGGTGCCCCGCCAAAAAATCAGCCATCGGCAGCCGCCGACCCCCCTCGCGCTGGATCTCGCTAATCCTCAACCCGCCCTGCCCACACGCCACCACCACCCCGTCCGGCTCCACCGCCAACACCTCACCCGGAACACCCCGCCCCTCAACCACAACCGCCCGCCAGATCTTCACCATGCACCCCTCCCGCCGACCCGCCTCCGCGGCCCCCTTCCCGGCGCCCTCTTCCGAACCTTCCGCCCGGCCCACCGGCCGCCACCACGTAAAGGCCCCCGGCCACGGATCAAACGCACGAATCCGCCGTTCGATTTCCACCGCCGAGAGGTTCCAATCAATCCGTCCGTGTTCCTTCCGCAGCCGTGGCGCGTAGGAAACCCCTTCCACAGGTTGCGGCCGGGGCACCAGCCTCCCGCCCAAATAATCCGGCAGCGATTCCACCAGCGAATCCGCCGCCAACTCCGCCAACCGATCATGCAACCGACCCGCCGTCTCATCCGGCCCGATTGCAACGGCGCGCTGCGCAAGGATCGGCCCCGTGTCCATCCCCTCGTCCATCAGCATCAGCGTCACACCTGTCATGGTCTCCCCGTGCACCAGCGCCCATTGAATCGGCGCCGCTCCGCGGTACTTGGGCAACAACGACGCATGAAGGTTTACACAACCATGCCGCGGCAGTCCCAACACGGCCGGCGGCAGGATCTGACCAAACGCCATCACCACGATCAGGTCCGGATCCCAACCGCGCAGCGCCTCGACAAAACCGGGATCCCGAACCCGTTCCGGTTGCAACACCGGGATGCCCCGAGCCACCGCCAACTGCTTCACCGGCGATGCCTGCAAACGCAGGTGCCGACCCGCAGGGCGGTCCGGCTGCGTCACCACACCCACAACCTCCGCCACGGGCCAGTCCAACAACCGGGCCAGACTCGGACAGGCAATCGCCGCCGTCCCCATGTACACACAGCGCACCCGTTTCACCCCGCCCAAACAAAGCCAAATCCGTCCGAACGAAAAGTGCAAACACCCCGACCCCCATCCCGCACAACACCGATCCCGCTCCGTCCATCGCTCAAACGGGCAGGAACCAATCCCCCACACCACTGCAAGCATCCCCGCACGCCTCACCCACCCATTCCCCCCACCTCCGCGCACGCCCTTTTTCCGGCCCGCCGCCGCACAAATTTTGTTTGAGCGTTAAGAAAAGCGGTCTAGCATGACGTCAGCGTGCAGCTCACTCTTCCGGCGGATCGTCCGGATGACCCTTCCATGACGGGAGCGTCCTCCAGCCATTGCACGGGTCTGGCCACCCCCGGTCCGGGGACATCCGGCCGCAAGCAACCGCCGGCGGACTGCACAGGACAAACAGGACATGACGGTCACATGGCAGACGGCATGAACGAGGACAGCGGCGTCAGCGCAACCAGCCTCGGCCTGAGCGAGGTGTTCCGCGATTGCCTCCCCTGCGGACTGCTCGCAGTCAGTCCGGAGGGCCGCATCGCATGGCTCAACGCCGCCGCCGCCCGCCTGCTCGGTGCGCCGGCCGAAGCATGGACCGACCGGCCCCTGGCCGACCTGCCCGCCGGCCTGCGCGATTTTCTCCTCCGCGCACCGGTCACGACCGAGGAAGAGGTACGCTGGGAAATCCCCGGCCGCGGCCGGTTCCTCTGCCAGCTCTGTTCCCTGGGCGAAATCCCCGCAGCCCAACCCGGTCTGCGCTGGTTCACCCTCCATGACCTCCGGCCCATGGACCAGGTCGAACGCGAACTGGTGCGCATGGACCGCCTGGCCAACATCGGCACACTCGCCGCCAGCGTGGCCCACGAAATCAAAAACGCCCTCGTCGCCGTCAAAACCTACGTGGAGCTCGCTCAATCGGGTGAACCCGCACCGGAACTGGGCCAGGTGGCATTGCGCGAGCTCAAGCGGATCGAAACCATCGTGCTCCAAATGCTCCGGTTCACCGGCCTGCCCCGGCAGCAGACCGGCCAAGTACGACTCCGTGAAATCCTGGAACACGCCCTGCGCCTGGTCCAGGAACCCCTCCGCCTCAAGTCCATTCGCCTGGAACGCCGTTACCAGACCGAGGACGACCGCGTAATCGGCAACGAGTACCAGCTCGAACAGGCCTTCGTGAACCTCCTGATCAACGCCATCGAATCCATGACCTCCGGAGGCACCCTCACCCTCGAGGTGGTCAGGGAAAACCCCGACGAGCCCGCCGAAGCCCTCCGCGAGGGCGGTCGCCCGCCAAGACTCCGCGTCACCGTGGCCGACACCGGCTCCGGCATCGCCCCGGAAGACCTGCCCCGTGTGTTCGAGCCCTTTTTCACCACCAAACGCGACGGCACCGGCCTGGGCCTGGCCATCACACGCCGAATCTTCGAAGAACATCAGGCCGCCATCAGCGTGGAAAGCCGCCTCCACCACGGCACCGCATTCCACATCCTTTTCCCACCCGCAGCCCAAACCTGAATCCAGCATGCCGCCGGTCGGATCCTCCCACCTGCCCGAGAACGCCTCTCTCCTCCGACTGGCCCTGGCCAGCGACATCCATTTCGCCGGCCCCATCGAGCAGGCACGCGGCGAGGACACCGACCTCCTCCGCATCCCCAACCCGATCCAACGCACCGCCCTCCGCTGTTGGCGCCACTTGTTCTGGATGCGTCACCCCCTCGGCAACAACAGTCTCCTCCCCACCTTCCTCCACCAGGCACAAGACCATGGCTGCACCCACGCCGTCATCAACGGCGATTACGCAGCCGACACCGCCAGCCTCGGCCTGAGCGACCCCGGTACGTTCGAAAGTGCCCGCCTCTGCCTGGACCTGCTCCACCAGGCATTCCCCAACCGTCTCCGGCTCGTCCTGGGCGACCACGAACTGGGCAAACTCAGCTTCTTCGGCCACTACGGCGGGCTGCGCCTGGAAAGCTGGCACCGCGCCACCCGAGACCTCCAAATCCAACCCCTGTGGACCTGGAACATCGGCGCTTACCGGCTCATCGCCGTCACTTCCACCCTCGTAGCCCTCCCCTTGTTCGCCAGGGACATGCTGCCCGCCGAACAGGCCGACTGGGAAATGCTCCGCGCCGAACACCTCAACGCCATCAGCCGCGCCTTCGAACAAACCGATACCCGCCAACGCATCCTCCTTTTCTGCCACGACCCCTCCGCCCTTCCGTTCCTCGACACCCTCCCGGCCGTCCGCCAACGCCTGCCGCAACTCGAACTGACCGTCATCGGCCACCTCCACTCCGAATGGATCCTCTGGAAAAGCCACGTCCTGGCCGGCATGCCCCGAATCCCGTGGCTCGGCTCCAGCATCGAACGCATGAGCGCCGCACTCCGCAACGCCCGCACCTGGCAGCGGTTCCGCGTCCGTCTCTGCCCCTCCCTGGCCGGTATCCAGATCGAGCGTGGCGGCGGATGGGTCCTGCTCGAACTCGACCCTTCCGGCAGCACACCCTGCCGTTGGAACCGTCACCGACTCCAACGCCCCAAACCCAGCACCCCGGCCCGTCCCTGACGGCCTTCTAAAACATCCCGACCCACCTCGCGGGCCTCCATCCCCGGATCGGACCAATCGGGCGCCGCCCCTGCTTACTCCCTCCCGCGCAAACGCCATCCATCCCCCGCTCGTATCCGCCAGCGATCCTCATACAGTCCAATCCGATCGAAAGGAATGTGATCCACACCCAGGCGCCGCGCCGCCACACCGTCCCACCGCAAACGACCGTCCGGTCCCTCGGGAAACGCCACCTCCGCAGGGTATTCCCGGTTCCCCTCCACCCGCACCGCCGCCGGTGCACGCAACAACAAGCGCCCGCAGCGCACCGTCACATTGCTGCGAATCAGGTTCAGGTCTGCATCTTCCTCCAGCCGCACCAGCTCCGGATACCGTTGCACATACAGCGACCGGTCCACCGCCGCCGCATGCCACGCGTTGCTGGCAAACCGGCGCCAGCGCTCCGCACCCCAGGGCGTAAAACTCACCGCCACCGGCGTGTCCACAAACAAATTGGCCTCCACCCGATTGTCCTTGCCGCCATGGATCTGAACCCCGCCGAAATGCGTGTCCGCCGGACCACAACGCTGAAACACATTTCCGTACACCCACACGCCGCTGATCGCATCGTCCAATCGAATCCCGGCACGCATCCTGAGGGCCTTCATGTCCTCCTGATCCGGCCCCAGGTGATGAAAGTAGTTGAAGCGAAATACATTGCCCCGAAACGTGGGGTCCCCCCACATGTCCACCCCACCCTGATCGTCCGATTCCAACACCACCCGAAACACCTCGTTCAGCTCCACCACATGGTCGTTGCCACCAACACGCAACGCGCTGCTGGCCAGGTCATGAAACTGGTTGTGCCGGATCCGATGCCCCACGCCATCCACCCCAATCCCCGGCGTGTAAGTGCGGTCCACCCGCGACAGATGACCAAACCGACAATTCTCCACCCGATGTCCGCCGGGCTCCAGCCGCCGCCGGTCGCCCCCCGACAACAAAATCCCTCCCCGGCCCAGAAACTCAAAATCGCACGAAACCACGGCGTGACCCACCCCACCCCGGATCTCCAACCCGTTCCCGCCGAGGTTCCGCCACAGGCACCCCTCAAACCGCACGGCCTCCCCCCCTCCACGACACCGCCATCCCCGGCACTGCATTCCCACCGCAAACCCTCAAACCGCACATGCGAAACCTCCCGCAACACCAACATCGGCTCCGCCAATACCGACAACTCCACCACCGCCCGTGCCGGATCCGAGGGCGGCCAGAACACCACACACCATCGTCGGCGGTCCAACCACCATTCGCCGGGCTCGTCCAACTCGCTCAACGCGTGCACCGCACGATAGGGTTGGCCCTCACGAAACCCGTACTTATGCCACGGCCGCGCCAAATGGATCTCCCGCCCCGCAGCATCAATCCGTTCCACCCGCTCATACGAATCCGCCCAATCCCAGAACCAGTAACCGTACAACCACAACTCGGGTTCGCCCACCCACCGCAACGGCCGGTCCCCTTCAAACCGAAACCGTCCCTCGGGCGAGCCCGGCCGGCCATCCCACGCCGACAACGTGCGCGGCTCCGCCACCGGCCCCGTCCGCGCAAACCCTCGGTTCGGCCACCGCGCCATTGGCAACGGCTGACCATCAAAAAACAGTTCCACCATCGGATGCGTCCGAAAGCCCCGACCACTCCCGAACCCGCCCGGCTCCAGCGGCGGAAGATTTGTCAAACCCACCTCGCGCAGATCACATTCCACCACGTTCGACCGCGCCTCCTCCGGCAACCGATCCCGCACCCACCCGTCCCGCACGGGCCGGAACGAGCGCAGCCGCACCCCGCCCACCAACCGCACCCCGCCCGGCTGGACGGCCCGATACACAATCGGCCGACCCAACTCCCCACCATCCTCACCCGTCAGAACCAAAGACCGCACCATCCGATATCCACCCGGATGAATCCGCACCTCCACCCCGCCGGCCGGGAAACCTCCCGCACCCTTCAAACGCCGGATCGCATCGCGCGCACCTTCCAGCGATCGAAACGGACGCGCCTCCGTACCCGGATGGGCATCATCCCCGTCCGGCGCCACATAAAACACCTGCGGCGCCCCGGCGGCGCACATCACCCATGCCAACATCAAGCCAACCAATCCCGATAAAACCCGCACCGTTCTCATGACTCATGCCTCACCAGGACCGGCCGGTCCGTGCCAGCCCCGCCGTGCACCCTGCCCCGACCACCACTCCACGGCAAGACCGATCCATCGCAACCCACCGACAAAAAATCGCAACCCACCGCAAGCGCCGCACCGCTCCCGTCCCTTAAACTTCCCGCATGAAACGGCTGGAAACTCACAATGCATGCGCAATCGTCGTCGCCCTGACGGCGGCCTGCCTCATCCGGCAGGCGGGCCCGGCCCTCGCACAGGGCGCCGCTTCCACTGCCCCCGCCACCCTGCCGCCGGTCATCGTGCGGGGGATCGTTCCGGCCGAAGGTGCGCTGCCCGACGTCCAGGACACCAGGATCTATCAGGGGAAGAAAACCTCCGTGGCCGACCTGGAAGCCCTCCCCCCGGTGGTCAACAACAACTACCGCGAGGCCTTCTCCCTGCTGCCCGGACTCCTCATCTCCGAGATGCCCACGCCCGGCCACGCCAACCTCACCTACCGCGGCATCGGCGATCCCCATGAATCCGAATACGTCCTCATCCTCCAGGACGGTGTGCCGTTGGTGTCCGACTGGGTGGGCTACAGCACCGCTTATTACACACCCCCACTGGAAAGCGTCCAACGGGTGGAAATGATCCGGGGCGGTTCGGCCCTCCTCTATGGGCCGCAACCCGGACCCGTCATCAACTATGTCACCTACAATCCCGCGCCCCAAACCGCATGGGAATTCGACACCCGGCATCTGGCCGGTTCCTGGGGCTTTTACTCCACGTACACCCGACTCGCGGGCACCTTGGGAAACGTCGGTTACCTCGCAGGATTCCACCACCGCCAGGGCGATGGCTTCCGCGACGCCAACGCGGATTTCTCCGTCTTCCAGGGCCAGGCAAAAATCACTTTCCCCATCGCCGCGCAGTGGAGGGTCACCCTGGACTTCTACGGTTACTCTTCCGAAGCAGGCGAACCCGGCCGACTCACCCTCGCCCAATACCAGGCCAATCGCGAACAAACGCTCAGGCCCATGGACCGCCTGTTCATGGAACGCTACGTACCCACCGTTACACTCGAAGGCACCCCCACCCACCAAACCCACCTGACGCTCAAAACCTGGACCGGACACCAGGACCGACTCAGCCGCCGCCAAAATGCGGCCGGCACATTCATGAACCTCGACCAGCAAATCTTCGACTTTGTCGGCCTCGACACCCGCCTGCGTCATGACTGGATCGCCGGCCGGGGCGAACACCACTTCACCGGCGGCTTCGTCCTCTACGCAGCCAACAGTCCACGAAGCCGCGAACGCGCCCCCGGCCTCGGAACCAGCCTCCACGGTGAACCGCGCTTCGACCTGGACCGTCACTCCCTCTACGGAGCCGTGTTCGCAGAAAACCGCTTCGCCTGGGGCCGCTGGGGCATCATCCCGGCCTTCCGACTCGAACTCATGGAAACTTCGGTCAAGGAAAACTTCAACCGGGAGGTCACGCGACCCCTCCTGGACGAAACCTTCAGCCGTGCCGTGCCGCTCCTGGGCCTGGGCCTGACCTTCGACTGGCACGAATCCCATCGCTGGTACGCCAACATCTCCCAAGGTTACCGTCCACCCCGTTACGACGACCTCGTGAACCCCACCAGCAACACCCAGCTTCCGCCATCAGACCTCCAGGAAGGGCGTACCCTGACCTTCGAAACCGGCTTTCGCGGCAACCTCACCCCCTGGCTCGCCTACGACACCAGCGTCTTCGGCACCGATTACGACAACGTCATCGAAAACCGCGACCTCGGCGCCGGCAACTTCGAACGCTCCAACTCGGGCCGGGCGCGCTACTACGGATGGGAAACCAGCCTCGAATTCCAACTCATCCCATGTATCGAATCCTGGACACGCCACCCTCTCCACCCCGCCTGGGGGCGTTGGACATGGTTCGGCAGTGCCGCGCTCCTGCACGCAGAATTCATTGCCGGCCGCAACGACGGCCGTACCCCCGCCTACGCACCGGACATGCTCCTTAAAACCGGGCTTGTCGGGGAATGGAACCAACGCTTCAAAATCGCCCTCACCGGCTCCTACGTGGACGCCATGTACTGGCAGGACAGTAACCAGCCCGGATCCGTCGGCCTGAGCCGCATCCCGGACTTCACCGTTTGGGACCTCAGCGCCGAAGCCGCCCTCTACCGCGACAACGTCCGCCTCCTCGCCGGCATCCAAAACCTCTTCGACCGCGATTACTTCTCCCGCGTCCGGAGCGACGGCATCGAGCCCATGCCGGGACGCAACTTCTACCTCGGCCTGCGGATCCGGTGGTTCTAGCGTCTCCACCCGCGCGCTAACAGCGGTAACCCCTGAGCCTTCTGCCGGACAAAGCCCTCAAGCCCGGCAGGGTTCGCCACAACCCGGAAACGGGCCGCGGTTGCACAACCCTGCAGCCGCGGCCCACACCCCCTCAATCGCCCGACCCACCCGATTCCGGCGCCCGCGGATGAATCTCCTTCACCGTTTTCGGCAGGGGCTTGCCGTGATACGGCGAGTGCAAATTGAAGTAAATCCCGCACAACGGACGCTCCGTGTCCGACACGCTCAAAATCACCGTCACGTGCTTGTCCAGCGCAATCCCATGGCGCATGCCCGGACCCCGGTTCTGATAAGCCTGAATCGCCCGGGCCACCAACGACCGCAGCGACCGCTCAAAATCCTGCGTGGGCCGCTCCAGGCACACCACGAACCGGTCGTAGGCCCGGATCGCCGCCTCCATCTCCGGTTTGAAATCATCCACCGTCACACCGCCAGATTAAACCCGGGCCGCCGAAACTCAAGGGGACCCGGCCCGCCACCTCGCGGCCAACCCAATCCGATCCATGCGCCCTGTCAATCCCCGGCTTCCGCCCCATCCCCGGCCCCCGACCGCACCGCGGATGCGCGCGGCCCGAACAAAACCGTCCCCAACCGCACCATCGTCGCTCCCTCCTCCACCGCCACCTCAAAGTCTCCGCTCATCCCCATGCTCAAATGCGGCAGCGGCACTCCC
Source organism: Limisphaera ngatamarikiensis (assembly GCF_011044775.1). Lineage (NCBI taxonomy): Bacteria > Pseudomonadati > Verrucomicrobiota > Verrucomicrobiia > Limisphaerales > Limisphaeraceae > Limisphaera > Limisphaera ngatamarikiensis. The sequence goes on from NZ_JAAKYA010000032.1 coordinate 40,653, forward strand.
AACCGCTCCTCACACGCCAACTTCAACTCCCGCAACCGCCGAAAATACGGGCGCACCCGCTCCGGATCCGGCGACCACGGCGGCACCGTCATCAAACCCTGAATCTCCAGCCGCGACAACCCGTTCAACGCCCCCAACTCCTCCAACAACCGGTCCGGTGCGTAACCAAACTTGCTCGATTCCCCGGCCACGTTCACCTCCAGCAACACCGGCATCCGCCGACCCGCCTGCTCCGCACGCCGCTGAATCTCCAGCGCCACCTTCAGACTGTCCACGCTTTGAATCATCTCAAACAACCCCACCGCCTCGCGCACCTTGTTGGTCTGCAAATGCCCGATCAAATGCCACCGGGCCGACCCGGGACAAAGCGGGATCTTGGCTCGCGCCTCCTGCACGCGGTTCTCCCCAAACACCCGTAACCCGCACGCCACGGCCGCCTCCACCGCCGCCGGCGGATGCGTCTTCGTCACCGCCACAATCATCACCTCCGCCGGATCCCGGCCCACACGATCGCACGCCGCACGGATCCGCCGTTCCACCTCGGCCAGATTGGCCCCGATCCGTTCCGCCCAGTCCATGCCCCGCATCCTAACCCCACCCGCCCC